>JBCCES010000265.1:0-1501 GCA_039030115.1 Myxococcota bacterium | reverse complement strand
GAGTTACTTGGATTCAGCCATTGTTGTTGCCTATTTGCTTATTACCCTGGCCATTGGTGTCTGGTCGGGTCGCCATGTCAGCACCATGAAGGATTTTTGCATCGGCGATCGCAAAATGAGTACCACAGCGCTTGTGATGACGATGTTTGCAACATTTGTGGGTGGTGGACTGACAATTGGGCTCGTTGAAAAAGTTTTTCACGTTGGGCTTGTTTACGTTTTCATATTTCTAGGTCTCTCTCTTTCTAAACTACTCACGGGTTGGCTTATACAAAGAGCGAACTTTCCCATGAAGGATTGTATCTCCCCAGGAGATGTCGTTGCCTATTTTTATGGAATTCCAGGAAAAATTTTTTCAGGTGTATTCATTGCTGTGATCAGTGCAGGATATCTAGCGGTGCAAATGAAATCTCTTTCCTATGTCTTGGATTACTTTTATGAGATTCCGCAACATCAAGGAGTATGGTTTGGGCTTGGAGTTGTCATGTTTTATTCTTGCGTTGGTGGAATTCGAGCTGTTAGCACGACCGACGTGTTTCAATTTGGTCTCATGTTTATTGCACTTCCGGTTATATGCTTTGTGGGATTACAGATTGTTGGAGGATACGAGGAGCTGTGGCTTCGGGTTCCGGCAGAACGCGCCTATTTTTTTCCACAGGGAAAAAATATGTGGAAGCATATCTCTGCTTTCTTCCTTTTTGCTCCCCCCTTTATAACAGCGACTGCTATACAGCGGATCTTATTAGCGCGTGACAAGCAACAAGGTGCGTTGGCTCTGCAAGTGACCGCACTGTTGGGCCTACCGTTCAAGCTCATGGTCGGTTTAATCGGTTTGATTGCTCTTGCTTCTTCGTTAAAGCTTTCAGGAGGCGCTATTTTGCTTCATTTGATTCAACAGACCAGTCCTGTTGGCATAAAAGGTCTTTTGATTGTTAGTTTGCTTGCCGTTGTGATGTCTTCCGCAGATTCTGGATTGCATTTAATATCTGTAACAGTTGCACACGACGTCGTTAAACCGATCTTTCCCCGATCACTTTCCAGCAAGGGCGAACTGTTTCTAGCTAGAGTTGCTTCAGTTTTTTCAGGTGTTTTTGCTGTTGGTTTTGCTTTGCATTATCAGGATCTGTTGGATATTGCGCTGTCGTTAAAGAGTTTCTGGGTGCCTATCTTTGCTATCCCATTAACTGCTGCCATATTGGGTTACTACGCCAGTGCCCAAACATTTTTAATTACAGCAAGTACTGGTTTTTTGTTTGTTGCATCCTGGAAAACTTTCTTTGTAGGAACGAGTAGCTACATGCCTAGTGTGCTTGTCAGTTTCATAACGTTTTTTGTTGCGCGTCAATTTGACTCTCAAGCGGTGCGTCAAGGTAGATAGCTCTCCTGTATAATTTCTTTCTGGTTGATTATGGGTGCAAGTTATCAATGAGGGTCTTGACAATTAGGTCCCCGCCATGGGAAAAGGCTAGATAAAGCAGCGAGTTTTACAGGCATTTCATGT
>JBCCES010000264.1:0-1506 GCA_039030115.1 Myxococcota bacterium | reverse complement strand
CTTCCCGTGCCCTATGGCTTCGTGATCACGACGCCTACTTGTCGCGAGTACTTTGACAACGGCAACACATTGCCGACGCTGCTAGAGCAGGAATATCGCGTCGCTCTCGATCTCGTTGAAAAGAAAATGGGCGCTCGCTTTGGTGACCCGGACAACCCGCTGCTGTTTTCCGTCCGTTCCGGTGCTCCGATTTCCATGCCGGGCATGATGAATACGATTCTGAATCTCGGAATTAACGATGAAATAGTCAAAGGGCTCCAAGGTTATATTGCCAGGAATTTTGAAAGCCTTAAATTGGCGATAAAAATGAATGTAAAAATAGCAATGGGCTCAGATGCTGTGTTAACGGGGTTTGGAGAAAATACTCGAGAGTTAGAATGGTTTGTAAAGGCAGGGATGACTCCAGAACAAGCCCTGCAAACAGCCACCAAAAATGCTGCTGAACTTTTAGGGAAAGAAAAGGAACTAGGCGCTATTGCACCTGGTTATTTTGCTGATATTGTTGCTGTACAAGGAGATCCTTTATCCGATATTGATGTGGTTGTTAATAAGGTTCTTTGGGTAATGAAGGATGGAAATTGGGATGTTTTATATTCCATTGTATCTGTTGTGTTTGCAGGTTTAATTTTTGTCGCCGCCTCTTCTGTGAAAAGATGCGTTGGATTTGCTATGTCGTTGTTTGGGTTGTTATTAGTTCGTTGTTTCCGTGGACTCTTTTGCGGGCTTTTACGATTGTTGTGGCGCTTATGCGCAGGTTTTGATGATGTACTATTGGACTGGCTGGATCTTGCTTGTTGATGTGTCCGTTTAGTTTCCTTTGCCTTTCTTGGTAGTGATTCTCGTGGGATTTTCGCTACCGTAGGTGGATATACTGGTGGTGCTTTCAATGTTGCAGTTTGTTCACTTGCTGGAACTCCTGGTTTGCCCTCAGCTGATTTCGATGTAATTCCAGCTTGTGTTTGTTGATCTGTTTGATTTCCAGTTGGTTTTTCCGAAGGTTTTTTCTTATCTTCTACGGATACCGATGACATAGATTCAACTTCATCCTCCTTTGCATTCTGCATTACTTCTGTCATGGCTTCATTTGGATCATTTGTGCTGTTGTTTATCTTGTTAGCTAACGTTTGATATAAATGCGTATTTTCCAATGCCTTGCTTACTATGGCATCAATATCTTCTATTTTTTCTTTTCCTTGGATGAGTGCAACAGATTTTTGTAGTTGTAATATGCTTGCTGTCATTTCTTCCACTTGTGTAGTAAGTTTCGAGACGGAATTGCTAATGCCTGATGTACTTTCGTCGTTTTCTGTTTTCTGGTCGTTGTTTTTTGGTTTCGTTTTATTCATATAGACATCGGTTCCTATGATGTCGTAATTGACTTTTGCCATAGGGCGTTGCCGTGCATAATGATTATATTTTTCATCTTGTTTAAACGATATCATGGACCTAGAAAGTGTAGATGTTCTGCTATCGGCATCTTTATCACTTAGTACTAGTTTTTCTGTG
>JBCCES010000263.1:0-1523 GCA_039030115.1 Myxococcota bacterium | reverse complement strand
GTAGGATACCCCCATGTTATATGGCCTGGCTTTTCTGTTTCTGTTTGCCATCGGGGGCTTGACTGTAGTTTTTCTTGCTGTTTTGGCTACAGACTTCCATCTGCACGATACCTATTTTGTGGTAGCCCATTTTCACTACGTCATGGTGGGCGGGACCTTCATGGCGTTTGTGGGGGGAATTTATAATTGGTGGCCTAAGATGACAGGTTGCATTTACGCAGAAGCCTGGGGCCGTTTTGCTGCTTGGCTGGTGTTTTTGGGTTTCAATACCACGTTTTTTGTGCAGTTCATTATGGGGGCACAAGGCATGCCTAGGCGTTACTACCATTACTTGGAGCAATTTCAGCCTCTGCATCGTATTTCCACGGTGGGCTCCTATCTTTTAGGGCTTGGGTTTGTGCTGGTATTGCTGAATCTCCTGCACTCTTTGTGGTATGGCCGTGCTTCAACGGCCAATCCCTGGGGTGCACGCACGCTGGAATGGACTCACTTGCCCTCTATTCCCACTGAACACAATTTTGATCAACCACCTGTAGTAACAGGCGATCCTTATGACTACGATCGAGAAGAGATCAACCAGAAACACCTTGTTGCTGCAACATCTGAGGAAGAAAGAGTTCGTGAGTGAGGCAGTACAAACAACGCAGGCACAAGGTGCCTTCCCTTTGGCAGATCATTTTTCCAATCCCAAGCAGCAACAAGAGGCTGCCAAGTTAGGCATGTGGCTGTTTTTAGCAACGGAGATTTTGCTGTTTGGTGGATTGTTTGTGGCTTACGCCATCTACCGGACTCAACGCCCCCTGCTTTTTGTTGCTGCAAGCAAGCAATTGGATGTCTCCTTAGGTGCGTTCAACACGGTGGTACTGCTTTTTTCTAGCCTGACAGTTGCTTTAGCCATTCGCAGTGCTCAATTGAATCGTTCTAAAAGCACTGTGTTTTATTTGTTGACTACACTGGGGTGTGCCGTTGTGTTTTTGTTGGTCAAAGCCCATGAGTATCAGCACAAAATTCACGAAGGTTTGTTGCCTGGTCAAGGTTTTGCAAACACAGCTTTACCGAGCCCAAACGAGGCCCACCTGTTTTTCGGACTCTATTTTTCCATGACCGGTTTGCATGCCATTCACGTGTTGTTGGGTATGGGCGTGCTCATGTGGCTTGCCATACGTGCGTGGCGAGGGCATTTTGGTGCTCACTATACGGTGCCATTGGAGATGGGAGGGTTGTATTGGCATTTGGTCGATGTCATTTGGATCTATCTGTTCCCGCTACTTTATCTTGTTGGTTAATCGAGGAGAGGGTCTGGTGCGTACATTACAAACTCATGCATTGCCTTTGAAACTTTATCTAGGTGTATTTGCCGCGCTCATTGCCCTCACGATAGTCACCGTGTTAGTTGCTAAGGTGGACTTTGGTTCATGGAACATTTGGGTTGCTTTAGCCATTGCCGATATCAAAGCCATCCTTGTGCTTGGAGTGTTTATGCACTTATGGTTTGATTCCCGTTTTTACTGGTTGATTTTGGG
>JBCCES010000262.1:0-1531 GCA_039030115.1 Myxococcota bacterium | reverse complement strand
GCTTAGAAACCTGCTGCCCTGCAGTAGCCAACACATGGCGATAGTAAGGTCCAAAACCTGGACGAAACATGCGCATGGCGCATACAAGAATTCCAAAACGAAAAACCGGTGCTTGATGCAATTGAACAGACTCACTGGTTTCATGTTCCCTTGCAGCTTGCCGCAAACCTTCATGCACCGCTTGCAACACACGTGCAACACTCAATCCCGATTGCATATGTAGCTGAGGAGCCAAACGAACCTCCACATAACAGACCCCTTCAGCTAAACAATCTTGTGCCAACTCGTAAGATACTTGCTGGAGAGTTTGTGGATCTCGCAATACGGCACAGGTATAAGCAAATCCTTTTAAGTAATCTGATAGATGTCGATACTGCCTTTTAAAAACCGTCTTGCACAAGCCTTCTACAGTGTAAGAAGGCAATGAAATTGACTGTTTTTTTGCTAACTCGATCAACGTGCTCATCCGTACAGATCCATCCAAATGCACATGGAGATCTGTTTTGGGAAGACATTGAATTAACTGCCGTGAAAAGACCCTGTTTTTCGTCACACGCTCTCAAACATACAGTTTGTTAAACTGGTCTTTATATAGCTCATAACAGACGCTGCGTTTAACCTTTAGAGTAGGGGTCAACTGTTTACCAACAACCAGATCGTGATCTAAGACGCAGAATCGTTTGATCTGTTCGTGGCGGGGCAGTTGCGCATTGACCTCAGACACGCTCTTTTCTATGGCTTTTCGAACAAGAGCATGCTGGGTTAACTCCTGGTAAGAGCCTTTTATTTTGCGCTGAGCCGCCCAAGATAACAGTGTCTCTTCTTCTAAAACCATCAAAGCAGTAAGAAAGGGCTTTTTGTCTCCATATGCCACCACGTACCCTATTAAAGGAGATTGGGCTTTAAAAGCCATTTCGATTTTTTGAGGGGCTATGTTCTTGCCACCCGCTGTGACAATAATATCTTTCTTCCGATCCGTGATGCACACAAAATCGTCTTGATCGATGTGTCCCACATCCCCCGTGCATAGCCATCCATCGTTAAACATCTCTTTTGTATTTTGTGGTTGGTTCCAGTATCCCTGAAAAACAGCATCACCTCGCACAAGAATTTCGCCATCTGCAGCGATGCGTAGCTGAGTACCTGGCATGACCTTCCCGACCGTACCAATACGCCGTTCATAGGGAAGATTAAAACAGATAGGGGCAGTGGTTTCTGTTAGACCGTAGCCTTCGCAAATGACAACTCCTACATCTTCAAAAAATTGACCGACCTTTTTAGACAAAGGCGCCCCTCCCGAGACAAAAAAGCGCATTTTGCCACCGAAGCGCTCCCGCAATTGGGCTCCTATTTTCTCCAGCACAAGAGTGCTAGCCAAACCCAATGTCATCCGATCCCATAACCCTGCCGCTTGACCATCAGCAACTCTTTGAGCATGTTGAGCACTTTTTTCAACAGCCCAAGCCACTAAACGAGATTTTAGCCAAGAAGCTGAGGCTGCTTGCTGCATGACACGCATACGCACTTTTTC
>JBCCES010000261.1:0-1550 GCA_039030115.1 Myxococcota bacterium | reverse complement strand
CGTCGCTGCAGCCGAATCTCAATCCGATCGGTCGATTTGCTGTTTTTTACAGCGTTTTCTGTCGCATTGATCACAACATGGGCAAGCAGACCCATATTACCCACCACTTCAAAATTCTCACTCGTATCGATGTGGATACGAGCATAGTGGTCGACAAAATTACCCGTGCGCATGGCTAAGTCCACACAGTCGCTCATTTGCACCACATTGCACTTCGGGGTGTACTGCAAGGGGTCTTTGGTGTTGCCGATCAGATCAGACAAAAAATCAATGCCCTCTTGGCTGCCTGTGGCAATCTTACGCGCCCGTTGCTGCAAAGTTGCACAAAGCTCCTGCAACCGATGCTGCTCTTGTTGTGGAATCTGCCGCAGGCTGTTCAACCTTTTCGACAACTCTCCAATCTCCTTTTCAAGGATTACAGCCCGATCACGACTTTTGATGAGCGGTCTCTTCGATTCGTGGGCATTGGTGGCTTGCTGCACGCACAGAACAACGCCTTGGGTGCGCAACAGCATCTCATCCCGCCGCGGCAACAGTGCAATGCTGGCCAGCAACACAGGCGACAACAGCAGCAGCTCCCTAGGCGTAGTTGTTAATGCCTGCAACAGACCCGTTGCACCACCAACCACGCTGTAAAGCGCCCAGCCCAGCAGCGTGCCCCACACCACCATGCGTCTTGCGGACAGCATGTCCAACCGTAAGATCAACATGCATGCTCCCCAAACCCATAAAATAAGCGATCCGGTACTGCCGCCTTCGTGTAAGAAAGCAACGGTTTGCGTCAAAGGCCAAGCAAACATAAGCGTACCCATCCAAAACAGCGGCAACTGCTTGTGCAGCAATCTCCAGGGTAGGTAGTCACGCATAAGAACCAAAAAACAAGCCACGCCGCCGGCCAAGCGCATCCAAAACACACCGCCCTGCCAGGCGGTGTTGATGTTGACCCAAAAAAAGTAGGGCATAACTGCACACAACATGGTGATCACAGCAAATGCGGTGTACGAAAAGTTCAGGATCTTGGCACGTAGGTTACAAAAGGCGACAGTGCCTTGCCACGAGGGTACAAGATTCATCAGCCACTGCTGCCAATGCCTAAGCCAAGAGTGCCATTGCCGCTGTATCGCTGTTTTGCCAGCTTTGGCATCGCGTTTGGCGTCGGCTTGCTCCTTCTTTTTGAGCGCCTGTGCATAAGGATCGTTGGGGTCGTAGTAGATATTGTGCGGGCCATCGAGCAGCCGCATGATGCAAAACACCAGCAGATTCACGCCCATGGCGGGGATGGTTGCGCCCACAGGAAGTATTTTACCTAGCCCCAGCTTCCACGCACCCACTGTTACTGCTCCTGTCGCAGCTGCTACGCAAAACGATCGAGTGCTGGCAGTATAGCCCCAAATGCCAGCCCATAGGGGAATAACTACAACGGGAATCCAGAGGCTTTTATAAAATAGAACTAGATCGAGAATGCTTGTAAAGCTCATGGCTACGATGGCAGCTCCGATACCTAGTAAGGCCGTGGCTAAACGTGTTAGTTTCAGTTCTTTGTCGTCGGG
>JBCCES010000260.1:0-1561 GCA_039030115.1 Myxococcota bacterium | reverse complement strand
GCTGGGACTGTCTTTATAATAGGTTGGTAGCCGCCTATTTGTTTGAGACCCCAATAGGCTAGCAATGGAATCGCAATAGCGAGCACAGCAAACTGCAACACATCGGTGGCTGTCACAGCACGCATGCCGCCAAACGAGGCATAAATAGCCACCAGGCCAGCTCCTAGCAGAGCCCCTTGCGTAAATGTTGTGCCAAGAAAATGTTCGAAGAGGTAGCCGATGGCTCTTACCTGTATGCCCACGTAACCTATGAATAGCATGACGGTTGTTATTCCAATCAGCAGTTTTCCAGTCCTGCCGTAAAAATAGCTGGCGATGTCACCTGCTGATATGGATTTCTTGATGCAGTTCTCCATTTTTCCAAAGACGAGGAATCCTTCTATGAGCTTATGAATTGACGAGCCTGCACAGACGAAAACGAAAACAAGTCCAACATTGAAAACCTTTTCACTGATTCCTATTGTGGATGCACCTCCAACCACAGTTGCAAACATGGTTGCAAATAGGGCAAATGTGCCTAGGTTCCGATCCCCAACGGCAAAGTCTTTGAAGCTATCGGTCTTGCGGCCGTAATACAGCCCCACAACAAGCGTGATCACCAGATACGCCGCAATAATCCCTAAATCAATTTGACTCATATTCATTTTATTTAAACTCCATGTTTAGTGTAGCTTTTTGTGTGTCAAAATTGCAATGATTTTTCTGTTTTACACAGAAAAAGTTCATTTCCCACCTTTGTGTTGAGTTTATAGCTCCCGCGTACATGAGTTTCTACCGGCTTTATGGCTAGTTAACGGTTGTTAACCAATCGCAGAATATGTAAAAACACAATGCAGTGCAACCCCCAATGTCGATTCATGCATAGGAGTTGCTTTATTGGCCTAAGTTGTGGGCATAAAAACGGCTAGGTAGATTGCTGCTCTTTCTGTCTGTCTCTTTTTTCTTTCTCCTCGCGCAAAGCAGTGTACATTTTTTCGTATTTGTCTAAATCTTTGGGGCGTCGTAACAAAAAGGCCATCAAGCCAATGAAAGCGACCAGACCCACAATGGTTAAGATTAGATCTCGCGTGGCCTGCCCTTTGCTCACCTGGGGGCGCTTAGCAACAGCGGAACCTTCGGGGTTTTCTTGCTGCGCATTTTGTTGTTTTTCTTCGTCGGCCGCCTCATTTGTTGCTGCAGGCTGCGTTTGGGCAGCTTCGTTGGCAGGCTTTTCATTTGCGTCAGCGGCAAAAAGTTTTGGTGCTACACACGCCAACCATAAACTAGACACCAACATCATTCTTTTCTTGTTCATGTTATCTCCTTTTAAACTTGGTGCGAGGTTGCACCACTTTTTGGCAATCTATATCGAACAGAAAATTTCTGTCAATATTTCTTTGATCGATTTGTAAAAAGTTTTTTAAAAAGTATAGAAAAATTTAAAATGGACTTGTTTGGAGAGTCATGGCAAGATAAAACCACTTGCCATGAGTAAAAAATTTCGAGCCCCTATGCGTGTCACAAAACGCAGGAATCTGTTGTTACTTGGATGGATTGTTGCAACAGCTTTGTTGGCGCCTGC
>JBCCES010000259.1:0-1565 GCA_039030115.1 Myxococcota bacterium | reverse complement strand
GGCTATTTTCCATAGCTTTACAAAAGCATGCCTAGGTACCAATGGCTTCAGCGCAGAAACAGACAGTGCGCTTTTTAATACACTCGCACAAACAACAAAATATAAAGTCGCATCGCAGTCATTGCCTTCACTTCCTTCAGTATTTACCGGGCCAGATGAAATAAGGGTTGAGGACTGCACCACCTCAGGTTGCGAATTTCGCCCAATTGATTCAAGAGGCTCACAATTTGCTGGTGGCAAGTGCCAAATCAAGTGCTCTCTCATCGGCAATTTGGATTTATGTGAGCAATATAACTGCTTGAAAGGCAGCAATGGACGCTGTCAAAAGCCACAATAATACAACATGCGCAGCAAGATCCCTAGGGATCTTGCACCTGCAACGACTCATGCAGCAACGGGTCACCCGTAGGCACAAAGGGCTTACGCAACAGCACAAACAGCGTCACGGCAACAAACAATCCACCCACACCCAGCAACGCCCACACACTTGCTCCAACAAACTGCATGATCGTTGTTGCTTCTAATGACACACCATGAACAACTTGCGATGGTGCTGCCTGCACAACAGTGTGTACAGCACCAGTGTGTGAAGCAGCAGCGTGTGCGTGTTCGGCAATGGCAGGCAGCACCAACCAAGCTATGTGCACAGCATGCATGGCCAGTGTCCACATAGCAGCCACAGACAACACGATACGGTTACACTTGGCCCAGCGCGACAGCAGCATAAAAAATGGGATAAAGAAATGGGTGATAGGCATGGCCCAAGAAACTGTCTTCCAAGCGCCGTGCAAGCGGTGGTGATAAAAAGCTATCTCCTCAGGGATTGCTGCATACCAATGCAACATGAACTGACTGAAGGCTATGTAGGCCCAAAACACCGTGAAACCAAACAGGAGCTTGCCCAAATCGTAATAATGCCCTGCACGAACGCAGGGTAAATATCCACCTGCTTGCAACGCAACGCACAGCAAAATCAAAAAAGACAAGCCCGAAATCACACAGCCAGAAAAAATCAATACCCCAAAAATGGTGGAATACCAGTGGGGTTGCAACGACATAATCCAATCAAACGAGGCAAACGTCACACCCAAACCAAACAGAACCAGCGCAGCAGGGCTGGCCGCACGCATGCGCAGACTCACCCGTGGGTGCTTGCCGTCGTCTTGCTTGACAGACAGGGCATAAAACCACACTCCTATGCCTGCAAACAACAAAACATACAGCGCACTGCGCAGCACAAAAAACGGCGCATTCAAGTAGGGTGCCTTGGCCTGCACCAAAGGGTCGTGGGGCATGTGTTGCCACACAAACAACTTGTCTTGCCACAACACAATGGGAACAAGAAGCAACACAAACAGAGGCAGCGAAGCAGCACCACTCTCCGCACTGCGCCGTACAACAACCGACCAGCCTGCCCGGCTCAGATGCTGCAACAACACAAACACCAAACAGCCCAAGGCAACACACAAGCAAGTCACAAAGGCAAACAGATAAGCGTGCATGCTCACAACAGCATGTTGTTGCAAATGCGATGCCCACAATGCCAAACCAACCAGGCCTAGTAG
>JBCCES010000258.1:0-1602 GCA_039030115.1 Myxococcota bacterium | reverse complement strand
GGCAACATTAACCAACACTCTGTAAAAATAAAGTTGAAGGATAAAGCTGATCTCATCAAAATTGATCCTCACTATATAGAATCTTTTTTCAATACTGGGATTGCAGGTCAATTGGTTTTTCGTGAGGTTACAGGAGGTACACGACCTGCCGTAGATTATACAGCTATTAAGTCTTTACAAATCCCCCTCCCACCGATTGAGACCCAGCGACGCATTGCGGCTGAAGTGAAACGGCGCATGGATCGGGCGCAGCAGTTGGAGCGCGAAGCTGCCTTGCAGTTGCAAGAGGCAAAAAAACAGGCAGAAGCGATGATTTTGGGTGGTGATGGTCATTTTGATCGTAAACGGCAGAGTCGGGTGCCTGACATGCAACGTGCACATGAACAAGAGCAGGCAGCTGGTTGAGGGCACCGTTTTTGGTTGTGAGATTGCGAGTGGTTTGCCCCATACACAACCCAGCGGCCAGCTTGTTGTTTCATTTGGCAAGGCAGTTCTTGCCTTTTTTAGGTGGTATATGAGACTATTTTTACGAAGAATCATGTTGAGAGTATGAGGACGCTACTGCTGTTTTTGATTTTGGTTGTGTGTTGTGCGCTGGCCTATTTTTTTTGGCAAAGGGCAACCTCTGCACAAGGTGAAGCCGAACCCGACGACCCATTTGTTTGGCTGGAGGATATTGATGCAGCGCGCAGCCTTGATTGGGTTGAGCAACAAAACAGGCATTCGCAAAATCTTCTCACAAAGTGGCCTGGGTTTGAGAAGACAAAAAAGAGTATTGTGCAGGTTTTGGACTCTCAAGAAAAAATTGCTTGGCCAACCATCAGAAAAGACCACGTGTACAATTTTTGGCGAGATGCCGAGCATGTTCGGGGAATTCTCCGCCGCAAACCCTTGCGTGAGTATCTGAAAGAGCAGCAGACATTTGAAACGGTTTTAGATGTGGATAAGCTTGCACAACAAGAGGGCGAAAACTGGGTGTACAAGGGGTCGGTCTGTCTGCAACCGGATTACAGACATTGCATGGTTTCGTTGAGTCGAGGGGGAGCCGATGCCACGGTAAAAAGAGAGTTTGATATGCAGACGAAAACGTTTGTTAAAGATGGTTTTTTTCTGCCAGAAGCAAAATCTTCGGTCACTTGGATTGATAAAGACAATCTATTTATCGGAACGGATTTTGGTTCAGACTCGTTGACACAAAGCGGCTATCCCAACGAAGTGCGGTTGTTGCAGCGTGGGCAGCTCTACAAAGAAGCGCGTTTGATTTTTGCAGGAGACAAAACAGATGTCTCTTCAGGTGCATTTCGTGTCTTGACTCCAGATACGGATGAGTTCTTTATTGTGCAAGCAAAGTCTTTTCATACAGCGCGCTATTACCATGTGCAAAACCACAAGCCAGTTCCTTTAAGCCTGCCAGAAGATTTTGATGTGGAGGGGATGTTTAAAGGGTTTTTGCTGTGTAAGAACAAGAAAGCGCTCATACACAAGAGTCGAACAATCGTGAAAGGAAGTTTGGTGGCTGTGCCGTTTCAATCTCTGCTTGCTGGCGAGGTCGATTTTCAGGTCGTTTATGCTCCCGATGAACGTTCAAGCTATCAATACAGT
>JBCCES010000257.1:0-1640 GCA_039030115.1 Myxococcota bacterium | reverse complement strand
GATGTACACTGCAGGAAAAAACTTTAAAGCCTGCAAGATAGGCGGTTGTAGATGACGTTGAATCGCTTTCATGATTGACCTCACATGTTCACAAAACCCATTGTGCGTTTTCTAAAATCGAAAAGCAACTTTTAGATTTGAGAAACGCAGGGTTTGAGCTTTGCTTGCAAAGCAACCTGGATTGCAAACGCGTGCAAGCTCCGTCTCCATTTCTTGCGGTTGTGCGGTACTGTTGTGTTAAAGGGGATAAAAATTGCTAAAGTTTGACAGGGGGATGAGAAAGCGGATAATGGTGAATCGTTCTTGTGCCACCATGAAAACGGGTATTGATTTCTTGATGATGCGGTTGCTGTTGGCTGTGGCGTGTATGGTTTTGGTATCGGCAGCTTGTGCCCGCCGTGGTGCCCATACCAAAGAAGCTGCTACATCGCATGCATCATCGCGTGCTGCTACTCAAACGCAACCAAGGCCGCAAGCTGCTCAGAGGAGCTTTTCTCCTGTACCGGTCGAAGAATCCGCCGAACAAAAAAGAGGTGATCAACAACCTACTGCTGTTTCACCAGGTCCGCCCGTTGCAAAAAAAGAGTCTCACGCTCTGTTTTCTTTACCTTGGCTTATTGACAAAATGCAGCGAGTCATCGATAGCACATCCAATTTTTCTGCTGACTTTCATCAAGTGTATAGGTCTAGAGTATTGCCCCGAAACAGTCAAAGCCAGGGTCGGGTTTGGTTTCAAAAACCAGGCCAAATGCGGTGGGATTACCACAACGAATCAAAAGAGATGACAAGACGTTTTTTGGTCAACGGCAACAACTTGTGGGTTGTGGATGCAAAGGCTTCTCAGATACATGTAAATCGTTGCTTTAAGCACGATGCGTTAAGCTCCTCCGTGGCCTTTTTGTGGGGTAAGGGCGAGCTGCAGCAGACATTTGCTATCTCTGTGCTGCCCAACAAGCAGCGCCAGGGGCTGTGCAGTTCACTAGCACAGTTGCCGGCAGGGGGATACTGCCTGCAACTGCTGCCTAAACAGCCCTGCAGCGTGTTTGATAAGCTGGTGGTTGTGGTCGACAAACAGACATTTAGCATTGTCGAAACCACCCTCATCGATGCTTTGGACAACCACAACCAGTTTGTCTACAGCAACATGAAACACAACACGGAACTATCCAAAGATCTGTTCACATTTCGTGCCCCTGCCGGCATGTCGTTGCTACCGATGCCTGGCAGCTGTTTGCAGACAGCCCAATAACAATTGTAACCGTTCAGCTGCGGCCCATCTCAAGAAGACAAGGTGGGCTCGGAGAATGAGTTTAAAGAGCCTTAATCTCTTGTTGCGACAGGCCAGATGCCGCTGCAATGGTGGCTAGATCCACACCTGCAGCCTTGAGTGCCTTAGCAATTTCAATGGCTTTATTCTTTGTTCCTTGCTCATGCCCCTCTTGCAGCCCTTTTTTGTGTCCCTCTCGCAGCCCGAATCCGCCATTTGCGGATTCTACGTTGACATCGCATCTGCGAAAACGACCATCGATGTATCAGAAGAGGTTCACGACTTTTTCTTGAACCGATATGTTGCTGTTACCACACGAAACATCGAAACAGCCCAAAACGTAATGGAATGGCTAACATTTCATAACGAGCGG
>JBCCES010000256.1:0-1658 GCA_039030115.1 Myxococcota bacterium | reverse complement strand
GGAGAGGCTTTGTCGCAAAAGAGGGCTTGCCCACAAGCCACCGTGTCTCCTGTTTTGACCAACAGGCGAGGTCTCAAAACAAATCCTCGGGGAGATGCGGCCACATGGGTGGGGCGGCTCAATTGCAAAACTTGTGGTTTAGGAGCTGCTTTTAGGCGAAAAACGTGTCCACCATGAATACGTGTGATGTTCATGGTAGCTGTATGTTACATTGTGCCATCTGTTGCAAATCCACGCAGGAATCAAATTCCTGCTCGTTCATCCATCCTAAGTCAACAACAACTTCTCGCAACGATTTATTCGCTTCTTGTGCACACTTGACAGCTTCTGCTGTACGTTCATACCCCAAAGTAGGAGCAAGAGCTGTGGCAAGCATTAAAGAGTGTTGCGCCAGCTGATTCATGCGTTGCCTGTTCGGTTTTAGGTCTTGCAGGCAGTAACGGTGAAAATGGTGTAGCCCGTTCGTCAATAGTTGCATACCCGACAGCACGTTGTAGGCAATCAGGGGTTTGTAGGTATTGAGCTGAAAACTGCCTTGGCTAGCTGCAAAAGTAATGGCTGTGTGTAGGCCCATCACGTGTGCGCACATCATACTCAGCGCTTCGCACTGGCTCGGGTTGACCTTGCCTGGCATAATTGATGAGCCTGGTTCGTTGGCAGGAATGTTGATTTCTCCCAGGCCTCCACGAGGCCCGCTGGACAACCAGCGAATGTCATTGGCAATTTTGTTGAGGCACGTTGCTAAGCAGCACAAAGAACCTGCGACGCCCACAAATTCATCGTGAGCTGCCATAAAGACACAGGGATTTGCACAGGGAAAAAATTCTTGTTGTAGTTGTTTAGACAGCTGCTTGACAACAGCCGACGCAAACTGCGGGTGGGCATTTAGGCCCGTTCCCACCGCTGTGCCTCCCAAGGGAAGAGTGCGGCAGCGATCCGTTGATTGTTGTACGTTATGCATGGCCCGCTGCAGTTGATCTGCAAAAGTTTGTAGTTCTTGCCCAAAGGTAATGGGGACGGCATCTTGTAAATGTGTTCGCCCCATTTTAATGAGTTGGTTGTGCTGCTTGGCCTGCTGCACAAGGCACTTAATGACGGCATCTACCACATTTTGTAGTCCGCGTACCTGCACGCAACATGCCAATGCCATGGCAGTGGGAAATGTATCGTTCGTACTTTGGCCACAGTTGACATGGTTGTTGGGGTGAATGGGTTCACACTGTTTTTTTTCGTCTCTTGCCAATGCATTGGCACGATTGGCAATGACTTCGTTGACATTCATGTTGGTTTGGGTACCCGACCCTGATTGCCACACGCTCAGGGGGAATTGGTCGTCCCATTTGCCTTGGATTATCTCCTGCGCTGCCTGCACAATGAAGTGGCATTGTTGCTGTTGTAAAACACCCAGCGCGCTGTTGGATTTGGCAGCTGCTTGCTTGATGTGAGCGTAACAATAGATGAGCTGCAAGGGCACGCGTGCCCCTGGATAAAAATGCTGGAGTGCTCTTTGCGTTTGCGCTCCCCATTGAGCTTTTGAAGAAGCCTCAACTGGCTCCATGCTATCGCTCTGCTTGCGAGCTTCATCCTGAAACGACACGATGCACCTGCTTAAGACGACATTAGCATGCCACAGGTTGTCGTGAAAAACCAGTGGCGAT
>JBCCES010000255.1:0-1687 GCA_039030115.1 Myxococcota bacterium | reverse complement strand
TGTGATTTCTTCTTCTGGGTTGCTGTCGGCACGGACGGCAAGTTCCTGCCTTTGGAAATTGAGGATGAACGGCGTAAGTTATTTGTGGCAATGTGAGCGAGCTTTCATACTGTGACAAAAAAGGGAATACCTGGTGTGGTGATGAATGGTATACTAGGTAATTTATTTGTATTTTGAGCTGCATGCTGGTGTGTTCAGGACCCACACATGCATCTTTTCCCCATTTCCCCCAAAAAAGTATTGAATTTTGTAGCCAAGGTAAAATCAGAAAAACAAGCTATACGTGCCTGAACTTTTTGTGTCTTGTGCTCTGTGTGTTCTAGTGTGTCCCAAACCATTCAACTACATTGCCCTCACACTGGGCATCGTCTTTGCACTCTTCTTCATTGGCCTGGTGGCGTTGCTCATCTACAAGGCCATCACTTACATCAAGGTAAGACCGTGATCTTTCAATGCCAACGCTGCTGCTGCTGCTTGTCTTGCATGAGCCACTGGATTTCGCAGTGGATTTATTGAGCAATTGAATTGCCCTGGGTTTGTTGATGTGCAAGCTTCTTTAGAAGCAGTTCTTTGTCATCTTGGTACCCAGATGCGGGGACTTTTCCTGTTGGCTGAATTCTTTGGTTGGATGTGACTCATATCTTCCATGTTCTCTCCCTTTTGTTTTCTCTCATTTTCTCTCCAGGACGAATACGAGTACAAACAGTTCATGAAGGCACAAGCAACGCAGCAGTGGTCAAAAGTGAGAATGTGCCCGTGTTGTTGTTTTTTTCTTTTCTTTTTTTCTGCCAATAATAGACCTGATTTGGGAGATCTACAAGCAAGAGCTCCAATGACTTTGCTTGTTTGGTTTGCAATACGTAGTTGTATTCTTGAATGATCACATTCAAGTTCACCACAAGGGCGAGTTCAAATCTTTTTGTGTATCAAAAGCACTAACTACTTCACGTTTGAGAAATGCTGTGAATAGCTATGCCCTTATACGGTCATGCACGTGGCTCATCTTTCTCCGATTTACAATCTGTATACTCGTCTGCAGGAGAGTAACCCGTTCTACAAGAACCCCACTCAAGTGTTCATCAACCCGCAGTACGAAGGGGATCGCTAGAAACACGCACCACTTCTTCAACTCCCGGCAGCTCGCCAATCCGGTATGACACATTGTATTAGCTGTTTTATTCGCATGCATAAATTTACCCTAATTGCCATTCTGTGTAGATAAGACCATCTTTTTTTATCTCAAAAACCTATGCATTTTTACAGCTCTATCCTCTATTTTAGCAGTCTAATTGAATCAAAACCTTCGATGCCTACAGCTCCGTTCATTCTCTATTTTAAATGAAATAACAAAACTTGACCGCATGCAACACACACATAGATGAGTCTCTTCTCCGCGCAGCTATAAAAGATTGGAACCATTTTTTATTACTTGCAATGCCCTTTAAGGCATGGATTATTAATTTTCTAGGAAATCGCATCAAGTGTTGGCCATTTTCATGCAAATGAGTTCTTTGATAGAAATTATCATGTTTTCATGTCTGATTCTAAATGCAGCTTGTGAGTTGGATGGAGCTAGGGGGTGGAAAAAAGCCTGAATCGCGGACCTAAAAAAGCAGGCATGGAAAAAATCCCACTACACTAAACTAAGCGCAAAATATACAGCTGAACAAAGCATGCAAAAATGGAG
>JBCCES010000254.1:0-1722 GCA_039030115.1 Myxococcota bacterium | reverse complement strand
GTGCGTACGTGATGCACTACACGACGTAGCGGCAACCACACAAAGCAACCATGCATACTCCTTTGTGCAAGTTCCCCCTCCAACAGCACCCATGGCACCTGCAGTCACAACCAGTGAGCAACTGAATGCAAAGGTTTTATTGGATGCAAGTCAGGGGGTTCAAGCCCCCTTTGGTTCGCAGCCACCCGACATTGTGCAAGCTATTCAAGCAGGCACATTTACAGGTCCCGCTCTCAATAACTTGACCCTATCTAGCTGGGCCACACCTACCCTAGTGCGTTACATGCAACTTCTGCGCCAAGTCATGCCAAAGACATGCAAGCACCTGTATGTAACATCGAGCCAAGATGAAATGCTCGACAAAGGCCTACGCTGTTTGCGTTTGAAGCGACCACAAGCGCACGTTGTCATTGGCTTTACCCACCAATATGTCGGGCACACCACAGCTGCTGCACGCAGTTTGAGCGAACCTGTTGGAGATCCCCATCGGTTTCGTTGGTTTACACACTGGCCACACCTGCCAAATCCAGCAGTCTATGGAGTCGAACCCAGCTATCAAGCACTACAAGACACACTCAAACAACATCCCCACCAACAGATTTTAGGGATTGTTGTGGAGTTGATGGGCGAAAAAAGCGGTTACACCATGCCTGCCCCCTTTTTGCAGCATCTGGCGCAGGTACGAGAGCGTACGGGCATTCCACTCATTTTTGTCGAAACCGCATCGGCTTTGGGGCGCATGGGCGAGACTCTTTTTGCCAGCGACAGCTGCAGTGTGCAACCCAACATGGTGCTGTGGTATGCCGGTGCACAGCTGGGTCATGTCTTTGTCGATCATGAACACTTTGCATCGCAACCGTTGATGTTGATCTCCACATGGGATGGTGACGAGGTCTCCATGCTGCGCACACAACATCATCTGCTTGCTGCCCAGAAGGTGCTGCAACAAGGCACGGCAAACTGGTTTGAACAGCAGATGCAGTCATGGGAACTGCCCAAAGGTGTACAGCGGCACGGGCGAGGGTTGTGGCAGGTGTTTGACTTTGGCAATCAACAGCAGGCGTGCGTAGCGTTACAGCAGGCAGCCGATGCTGGCATTTTGTTGAGTGAGGGGTTACCTGGCCGACTGGTCATGGCTCCCCCTCTTAATGCTTCACGCAGTCAGTTACAACAGACGTTAGAAAAACTGCAACAGTGCTGGCAATAGGGTGCCCTGATTTCTAAGGAAGACCTATTAAGGAGGAGACCTAAAACCCCCAATACGCTCCCATGATGTAACATAGTGGATATGAGCGACACTGTGCAAGACAACCCCATTGTTAATCCAAGTGGCGGCATGCCGGTGGGGGTATCGGATTTTGCTAAGTTAAGGCAAGACGATTACTGTTTTGTCGACAAAACTCTGTTTATTAAAGAGTTCCTCGATGTTCGCGGTGAGGTCACGCTCATTACGAGGCCACGGCGGTTTGGTAAAACCATCAACCTCGATATGCTGTGCCGATTTTTGCGGCAGCCGGCTGGTGATCAAGAGGATCTATTTGAGGGGTTGGCCATTAGCAAAGCGCCGCAGCAGTATCAGCAAGAGCGGGGCAAGCGGCCGGTGTTGTTTATTTCGTTTCGTACCATTAAAGAGAGCTGCTGGAAAGATGCTTATACACGCATGTCGTTGCTGCTGTCTAGTTTGGCTGAAAAAAATAGTCAAGGTGCACCGATCGATCAACT
>JBCCES010000253.1:0-1766 GCA_039030115.1 Myxococcota bacterium | reverse complement strand
TGGGTGGGCATGTGTTGCACGACATTCTGGTCTACCGCGCCAACATCGATTTTATGGTGCCTTTTTTGCGCTACGGCCAAGAGAGGGTGCAGGGCAATGCCTGGGAACTCATCGATGTCAACTCAAGTGCCTCACTGTCGTTGCAACCCATAAAATGGCTAGCTTTTTCGTGGATTTTTTCTGCCATCCGCGAAGCAGCGATCCGCCCCGAGTTTCAATTGCATAACTACCTCATGATTGCTCTCACTTACGCCAACAAAACAAAAGGCGAGCGTCTACACTAGCCCCAACATTTTGCTGGATGCACGACAATCATCTTGCAAATTAAAAATATCCCCTTATATAAAGAATGAAGATTCTTTACGGGGGGTTTTATAGTGAGAAAATCTTGTGTTTTAGCAAAGATGTGTTTTGTTTTTTCTGTGGCTTCTGGTTGTGATTTATCCGATTCTGAAGGGTTTCGAGATCAATTGTTGAGCCAATTTTCGGATCATGCGGTCACAGCCTTTAGCGATCCGACCATTGCCGGTGTTGCAACAGCTCTTTTGGGGCAAGAGAATCTTTCTGCTGGCCTGGATGAAAAACCGTCGAATGCTATTTCTCAAAATAGTATATTGTCTTGGTTGTTAGATTTTATGCCATCCATGTTGCAATACGATGAAGATCGTTGGCAGAATTTCGAACATGATTTTAGCGAAATTGATCTCAATACGTTTGCTGGTTTAGGCAGGGTAGGAGAGTTGTTACAGCAGCTGCAAAACAGCGGCAAGGCGGCCAAAATCATGGTACGTGACCTCTCTACCGCAGGTGTGGAGATCGGTGTAGAAAATCACCAGAAAGAGACGGTGTTTGCTGTGCGAGTCTCTGATCAAGACATGACATTGCGCTGGGTACACAATGCCAGTAAACAGAGTCGAGCCCTATTACAGGCCGTTTGGTTGTCTGGCCAACAACACAGCACTTCGTTTTTGGCAGATGGAACCAGTTTTGGGGGGAACGAAAAGATTCCTCTGCTCGATTTTGTGGCCGATGAGCCGATTCTTATTCAGTGGTCTGCACTGTTTGGTAAAGCCTCTCTAATGAATTGCGAAAATGGCAAGCCGAGTTGTTTTGGCCTGGATTTAAATGGTCCTGCCAAATTCTTGGCTCAGAAGATTAAGCAGTGGCGTCTGAAACGGGATGACACCAAGTCAGACAAGCTCGTTGTGGTTAAAAAAGCTGGAGTATTGAGTACAGAAAAAGCTTCCCAAGGTGGTTCGGTTGCAAGCAGTCATTCCAACACACATAGCGCGCGCACAGTAACAAAACCTGTCGGGCAGCCGTTGGTGCAAAATATTCGGGAGGTGAATCAGCAAATTCAAGATATTAACGATGAGATCGCAGTGCTAGAACAGCAGCAGGGAGAGAGGGAGATTGACCGGGATGGTGGCCAAGCTTTCGAAGCAAGACAAGGAAATCAAGAAGGTCAAGCTCAAAACAACGAAGAATTAGAGAGACTGCGAGCGCAGAGGGAAAGATTGGAAAAGCAAAAGAGGCTTGCAGAAAAGAGAGTTGAAATTCTAAATACTAGAGATTCCACCTGGAAACCTCTAGCAAAGGAAGTTCGTGATTCAATTGGGATGACTAGATGGGGGAGTGATAAAAATAAAATAAAAGGAAGGTTTAATAAGTTTTACAAAGGAGAATATCTTTCTTTTGGAAATGACGTGAATAATACAAATATACAAGATATTATTAATTGGTTACAAGAAGACATAGAAGATTTC
>JBCCES010000252.1:0-1794 GCA_039030115.1 Myxococcota bacterium | reverse complement strand
GTCGTCGTAACCATATTTGGCAGCTGCTGCATAGTCTACGTGACCTGGTCTCGGAATCGTCATGGGGGCAATGTCGCGACCTGTCCAGTTGACATGATCTGCATTGTTCAACTGCAAAGCGATGGGTCCGCCTGTGGTAACACCCGATACCACTCCGCTGCTGATACGAATCAGGTTTTGCTCCATGCGCATGCGGGCGCTTTTACCAAAGCCTTTTTGTCTGCGTTGCATGGTGTGTTCCAAAGCTTGCATGTCCACACGAAGCCCTGCAGGCATACCTTCTAAAATGGCCGTGAGGGCAGGGCCGTGGCTTTCACCGGCGCTCAAAAAACGCAGTTTATTCATGACACCTCCTTGTAGCATTGAGACAAGCTGTTTTTGATTTGACAATACTTGCTTCACCGGCGTGAACTTCTTGTTGTGTACCGTCGGGCAGGCGCAAGAGCAAAGCACCCGTTGGTGTGATGTCCATTGCTTGTCCATATAGAGTTTCTTTGCCTGACTGCATCTGCAGCTGTTGACCGAGCGTCAGACAATGTTGCTTAATCTGTCTAGCGATCAGCTGTTGACCCGTTGCTGTGTTTGACTGTTCCAGCACCTGCTGCAAAGCATGCAACACCCCTTTAACAAACAGTTGGGGGCTGCTATTTATTCCTAGATCGCTTAAAAAAATCGCCTGTTGCGCCATGGATGGTAAAAGCGACCGTGGCCGCTGCACATTCATGCCAATGCCCAGCACCACCGCTTGTAACTGTTTTCCGTTCCAGCTGCTTTGGGGCAAAATACCGGCCCATTTCCCATAGTGGCCTATTGTTGGCGTTATGTTGCACAGGGGAGGAATGGGCAATAGCACATCGTTGGGCCATTTGATTTTGCCTGCCAGACCCTGTTTTTGTAAGGCGTCGAGCAATCCGACAGCAGCTAGCAATCCTAGAGACTGCACTTGAGAAGGGTGTTGGGGGCGTAGCACAATGCTGATGGCCAGACCACCAAGGCCTGTCCACCACTGCCGTTGTTGCAAACGTCCGCAGCCTGCTGTCTGCTCAGTGGAAACGACCACACTGCCGTGTGCAGCTCCTTGTTCAACCCACTGCCAGGCTAGAGGCTGGGTGGAGGGGCAGGTGGCATAGGCACGCACGTGCCGACCTAGCCAGTGATTTTTACGTGCTTGGGCAAGTTGCTGCTGCCAAGGCAGATCGGGTTGAGAGCCGGCAAGTGTGGGCATGGTCGTTTCATTGTGAGATGCCATGAGTTTAGCACACAGCAGAAAAAAGCATTTTTTCTCGCTTGAAATACTAAAGAGGTGTGAGGCATCTATATCGCATGGCATCTCAAAGCTGTTATAAAAAACTTAGAAGATACAGCCATGACAAATGATCACGGACAATCCATTTTTCAGCAAAACATTCGGCGGGGTTTAAACAGCGAAAAGATTTCGTTTGATGCCGATGGTTCAAGGGTGACTTATCACGTGGCATCTCCCTATTCAACGCGCTATAACAATCCTGAAGAGAAGGTGCGGGCAGCTTATTTTGCTGAACTGCTGCTTGATTACAAGTATTGTGCCAAAAAAATACGGTTTGAAGTTCCTGTTCCCAAACGCACTCCTGCCGATAAAGCCGACATGATTGTGTATGAAGATGATGCGTGCAAGCGGCCCTTTATTGTTGTGGAGTGCAAACGAGATGGCATTACAGATGCCGAGTTTCAGCAGGCTGTCGAACAGCTGTTTGGCAATGCCAATAGTGTTAAGGCGCCCTACGGCATTGTGGTGGCAGGCACAACGCGCCGAGC
>JBCCES010000251.1:0-1795 GCA_039030115.1 Myxococcota bacterium | reverse complement strand
GGAGTCCCAAGAGGTGGTGAAAAACCAGGTAGCGCGCATTGAAAACAGTGCGCGAAAAAGCCCGAGCACAGCAGCGGCGGTCACGTTCGAAGACTGTCAGATCGCCAAACTTGCGATGGAGAAGAGCAATTTTCTCTTCCCCACGACGCTTGGCGTCTACTTGCACGCCAACACACGCGAGGCACTGAAGGAACAAACCATCGCGCTTGACGCCTTGCTGATGCACCAGGGGCTGCACGTGCTCAACGGGGATCATGACCTCGTGCCGCTGCAAAGCTACCTCAGTCATCTGCCTTTTTGCTACCACTATGCCTTCGACAAGCAACACCTCTACCGCAGTCGTTACGTGTTCGCTCGACAATTGGCCAACCTCTTGCCGCTCTACGGTCGAGAGCGTGGCACCGGCCATCCGTTGCTGCAATTTCTCAATCGAGGCGGCGAAAGTTTTACCATCGACCCCTTCCATCCCGAGGACAAAGACCACAACAGCCATTTATTGATGCTCGGTTCCACCGGTTCCGGCAAATCCGCGACCAGCACGGACTTGCTGATTAAAATCATGGGCACCTATCGCCCTTACTTGGTAATGGTCGATGCGGGCAATTCGTTTCACTTGGTAAAAGACTACTTTGCCCAAGCGGGCTTGTCCGTACACCACGTTGCCGTGACCTTAGAACCTGTTCAAAATCTTTTTACCAGCAAGCGGACAAATGCCAGCACGACCATTTGGAAACTTGTGTTCATTTTTCTTTCGCAGTTTTTCCATAAACGCCGACATTTTTCCAGCCAAGCAAAAGAGCGTTCAACTACCCAACGTTTTGGGATCACAGCAAACTTATGTAGTTCACTTCGTTTCGCTATTTCTACTCTTGCTCCAAGGGTTTCTTTTATCGCTGTTGCAAATGGATCACCTGTATAACCACCATCTACCAGAAAGTTACTGACATTGGATAAGGCTTGTTTTGAATTTATTACCATTGTAATTGCACCTTCACGATCCGTCACATTGGCGGTCGTAATATGAATTGCATGGGGTAATCCTTGAGTATCTACAGCAATATGACGCTTAATTCCAGACACTTTTTTACCCGCGTCGTAGCCTTTATTTTCTGCTGTATCCGTATTTTTAACGCTTTGCGCATCCACAATACAAAAACTAGTTTTCTCTATCCGACCATTGTTGATACGGACCTCGCCAACTAATTTTTTTTAAAATTCGTTCGAGCATGCTTGGTTGGTTTTCTTGTTTTTCACTCCAAATTTGAAAATAAGCATGAACACTTCGCCATTTTGGAAAGTCATTCGGAAGCGCGCGCCATTGGCAACCCGTTTTTAATAAATATAAAACAGCACAAAATACTTCATATAAATCTAATTTTCTGGGACGTGTATTTTTTCTGGCGGTTAGCAGAATAGGTTTGATTCTTTCAAATTGTTCTCGACTAATGTCGCTAGGGTAGCGTTTGCGCATCGTAAAATCCTTTGCAGATAATAAAATACGCAGTTTATCAAATTATAAAAGATTTTGAACGGGTTCTAAGGGATTGCCTTTTCGATGCTTGGGTATCTGTTTGGTATTGCCTGCTGTGTTGTACTTTCCGCCGCATCCTAAGGAAGGGGCGGTATGGCTTACAGTGTTGGATGTGGGGCAGGGTTTGGCTAGTGTGGTGCGAACTGCGCATCATACGCTGCTTTATGATACGGGCCCTCGTTTTTTGACAGGGTTTGATGCGGGACGATCGGTTATTGCCCCTTTTCTAGCAACGCAGGGGATTGCTCGGGTGGATCGATTGGT
>JBCCES010000250.1:0-1828 GCA_039030115.1 Myxococcota bacterium | reverse complement strand
ATGCTATCAGCTTGTTATCGGGTGAGAAGCTAACGCTGCGAACAGGGCCTTGATGCCCCTTCAGTTGCTTAATTGGCTTTTCAGTGTCTGACATCTTCCACACGCGCACTATTTTGTCATTACCGGCTGATGCTATCAGCCTGAATATCCAGGTGCCCTGGGTTTCGTGTTCCTGCCCATAAGGAAGAGTTTGACAAGTTTATCTACCTATTGCATCTTACTTCACATGAACAAGATCTCGAAACGGAATCACGTGGATATCGTCTTTTCGATCGAGCAAACAAAGGGGAACAAAACATGATGTGGAAGGTATTGAGTGTAAGAACTGGTATTGTATTAGGGTTATCTGTAGGGTCTTTGTCTGTTTTTGCGGCGCAAGAAGGTGACACAAGGCAAGAACAGCTAAAAGATGAGTTAGATCTAAACAGCACTTCAACTGAATGCAAAAACGATGCTGAATCGGTAGATGTATTCGATCCAGTGAATGTAGAGGAGAGAATTTTTGTTTCGGCCAAAGGTCACAAGGTCCGGTTTTGGCTTGATGGCAAAGATCAATGGCGAGCCGATGTTATAGAAAATTTTACCAATATTGAATACGAAGGTGTGTCTGTTGGTTTTGGAAATAATTGGTCGATTGAAAAGCTAGCCCGTCAGATCACACTTGAAAACCGTTTGCACGTTTTTCTTCGCGATGATGTACCAGGAGACTTTGACGAAGAAGGAGTTGTTTATATAGGGGAACAAGGATTGCTGGGTGGCTGTAGTAACTGCGGGCAAGACGATTGCCAAGATGATGAAAAATGCATACACGAGAATGAAGGCCTGCTTGCTGAAAATCAACAGCAAGCTCAGCGCAATCCAGTTCAGCAGATGCAAGAGCAATTTCTGCAAGTTCGAAATCAGGACCATCAACGATTTTTAAAACAATTACGACAACAGACTGCTGATTATGAACAAAGGTTAGCACAACAAGAGCAAAACCATCAACAAGCGCTGGATCTTTCACAAAGACAAAATAGGAGACTCAAAATAACTCTTGGCGCAGCAGCTTTGGGAGCGGCAGGAGGTGCTGCTGCAGGTGCTGCTATAGGATATGGAATAGTAAAGGGAGCAGCTGCAGGAACGGCTATAGGATCTACTGCAGGTCCTCCTGGAATGATAGCTGGAGCGGCGATTGGAGCTGTTGTGGGTGGAGTAGTGGTGAGTAGTTGTGCGTATGCTGCGGCCAGATGAAAGGTAGCAATATGTTGTACAAACCAACAAAACGTCATGTGTGTAAATTTCTTTTCATTGCTCTAATGGCATCCACACCTTCATTCGCGGGTGGTGAACAAGTCTCTGTACAAAGCTGCTTTGAGCAATTTATCAACTTTTCGGCAGATAGTACATTGCTTTCTGCACAAGGGCATCGAGTAGAAGTCTGGCAAGCAGGTCATCACCAATGGAGAGCAACGGTGTGGGAAAATCTTCCAAATGGGTTTTCCCTGGAATACAGTAATATACCAATTGTATTTGAAGAGAGTGCGCAGTTGCAATGTAACAACTGGCACAATGCATCCTTTGTGCAGCGTCATCTTCATGTGTTGTTACGCAACGATCTACCAGTAGACTTTGCCAATGAGGCTCTTGTTTATATAGGAAGCCGGGGGCTTAAGGGAGGATGTCAAGATTGCAGTGAAGCAACATGTCAAGCCGGCGAGAAATGTTTTTTTGACAAGATGCATGCACAGGATAAACAATTTTATAAAAGTCAACAAAATATTATGGAGGGTCTAGGAACGACGTTTGATAAATACGAAGATAATGCAAAAGATACTTTAGAAAAAGT
>JBCCES010000249.1:0-1855 GCA_039030115.1 Myxococcota bacterium | reverse complement strand
TGCGTGCAGGCATCGGCCGACAAAGCCCTGCAGCAGATTCAAGAGAAGCAATACCACATCGGCTTAGCTAAGCGCGGCGTAAAAAACGTCATTGCGTTGGGTTTGGCGTTTAAAGGTAAGCAGGTGGCCATCGCACACAAAACACTCAGCTCCCCCTAATGGGCCAAGAGGGGCGAATCGCTTACGTGCAAAAACGTAAGCCGCAATTTCAACGCTTCCCTCGACGGCCTTAGAGGACTACCCTAATTTTCGCTGCATACGTCTCCGGATCCCATGAAAGCGGCAGAATACCCATCATTTCCACCAATATTTGGAATGGGCATGATGAAACCTTTTGAGACCAGTGTAACGTCTGTTTTATTTACACCCGCTTGTTTGATTTTTTGCTCGACATCTTGCAGGTTCTTACAAGCATCTGTCAAAGATGTACATGTTGCTCCTGAAGTAGATTTAGACAGATCAATAAACATCACAATTGTAGCAGAGCTGATCCTAGACATCTTGCCCATAGCCTTACACTGCTTGTCAGCAGCAGCTTTTGTTGCAGTCGTACCATCCACCAATGTTTGACGAGTCAGTGTTTGATCACCAGAGTTACCGCTGTCGTTGTTTGTTGCGCTGTCACCGTTTTCACTGTTGCCGCTATTTGCAGCACTGCTGCTACTCGGCGTCTCGTTGCCACTGCTATCATTCGCGGTTGTCTTGTTGCCGCTGCTACCTGAACCACCGCCGCTGCTACCATCATCGTTGCTATCACCGCAAGCAATAAACAGCCCCATTCCTGCAGCCAAACAGATACCTAACGTTACCTTCTTTTTCATTTTTTTCTCCTTGTGTTTTGAGTTACCCACTGTGAGTACTTTTACGCACACGATCTATCATCTACTCTATGCCGCTTTTGTCAAGCTTTTTCAGCTGCACTGGGCATTGGCAGTGAGGGATCCTCCTCGTCGCCATCGTTTTCGGCCAAGCGGGCTAAGGCAATCACACGCTCTTTGGATTTGCGATCCACAGCAATGAGACGCACACCCTTGGTGTTGCGGCTGTAACACGACACATTGCCCACAGCAACACGAATGAGCCGACCCTGGCTGGTGACAATCATAATGTGATCGCTGTCGCGCACCTGCAAGCTGCCGGCCACCAAACCGTTGCGCGAATCGGCTTTGATGGTAATGAGACCGCAGCCGGCGCGGTTTTGTGTGCGGTATTGCGACACGGCCGTTCGTTTACCGTGGCCCAGTTCGGTGACGGTGAGAATGCTGGCATCGGGGTCGAGCACATCCATGCTCACAACAAAATCCTCGCCGCGCAATGCAATGCCACGAACCCCCACGGCTTGCCGACCACACGAGCGAACGTCAGCTTGCGCAAAACGAATGGCCATGCCGTGACGTGTGGTCATCAAAATGTCTTGCTGCCCACGGGCAATTTTTACCTCAATGAGTTCGTCTTCTTCTTCAATGCCGCAGGCAATGAGCCCTGTGCTGCGTGGACGCGAATAGGCCAGCAAATCGGTTTTTTTGATTTTTCCTTTACGTGAGCAGGTCACCACAAAAGCTTCACCCTCCTGTTTGGGGAACTCCTTGACAGGCAGCACCGCTTTGACCTGTTCGTCAGACTCTAGCTGCACCAAATTGATAATAGGACGACCCTTTGCACCCGGGCCGGCATCGGGCAATTCGTAGACCTTCACCCAATACACCTTGCCCTTGTTGGTAAACACCAGCAAATAGGCATGGGTAGAAGCCACAAAGGCATCGGCAATAAAATCGTCTTCTCGTGCACTGGCCGCCTGCTTGCCTTTGCCGCCTCGATGTTGCTGTCGATAATGCGAAAGAGAGGAGCGCTTGAC
>JBCCES010000248.1:0-1866 GCA_039030115.1 Myxococcota bacterium | reverse complement strand
TTTTCTGCCAACGCTGTCAATTCATGATAATGGGTGGCGAACAATACACGGGCACCCACATGTTCATGCAAATACTCAGTAACAGCCCAAGCAATGGACAGTCCATCAAATGTACTGGTCCCCCGACCAATTTCATCCAATAGCACCAAAGAGTCGCCAGTGGCATGGCTCAAAATATGGGCTGTTTCCTGCATTTCCACCATAAATGTAGAACTTCCCTGCAAGATGTCATCGCAGGCTCCTACCCTTGCAAACAACCGATCACAAACACTTAACTGGGCTTTTTTTGCCGGCACAAAACAACCTGCTTGGGCCAATAACTGAATCAACGCTGCTTGCAACATGGCGGTGCTCTTTCCTGCCATGTTTGGCCCCGTAATCAAAACAATTTGCTTGCTATCCCCCGACAGCTGCAAATCGCTGGGCACAAAAGATTTACCCTGTTGCGCATGCAATAGGTCCAACAACGCGTGACGCCCCTGCTCAATGTGCATGAAACGTTGCTTGGCAGGCAACACCTGTGGGCGCACATAGCGACGTTCGCAAGAAAGCTGGGCAAAACTACACAAAGCATCCAAATGGGCAATCTGTTGTGCCGTGCGCAACAATGCAGATGCCTCTTGAGCCACCTTCGCACGCAATTGCTCAAACAGTTGGGCTTCACGCTGCGTTCGCTTGACCTCGGCGCTGTTGACCTCTTGCTCCAGCTGTTGCAGTTGAGGTGTGACGTACCGCTCAGCACCGGCAACGGTCTGCTTGCGCCGATAATGTTCGGGAACCTTCGACAGATGGGTTTTGGTCACTTCAATGTAATAGCCAAATACACGGGTATACTTCACCTTCAGACTAGGAATTTGCGTGGCTTGACGCTCTTGCGCTTCAATAGAAACAATGCGCTGCCGCCCCCCATGAGCCAATTGGGTCAAGTCATCTAACGTGTTGTCATAACCTTGACGAAACACAGCCCCCTCTCGCAGCAACACAGGAGGATGTTCTACAAGGGATTCTTGCAGCCAACCGTGTACATGTGCCAGGGGATGGATACAAGAGCCCATGTGCTGCAGCACATCTTGGCCACTGCTGGTTAATCTGTCGATCACGGCAGGCAAACAGTCCAGAGAGTCACGCAACTGCGACAGCTGTCTAGGGTTCACACTGCCACTGGCACTTTTCGCTGTCAGACGCTGCAGGTCATACACACCCTTAAGGTGCTGCTGCAGTGTGTGCAGTACACCCGGATCGGCCAGCAAAGCCTCCACACAGTTGTGTCGTTGTGTGATCACCGCCACATCTGTAGAGGGCGACTGTAACATGTGGGCTAAGCGCCGAGCCCCCATCGCCGTGCAGGTGCGATCGATAAAATCAAACAGAGACTTGCTATCACCTCCTGCGTTTTTGACACGGCACAACCCCAAATGCTGCCTTGTGGTGGTATCCATCAAGAGTTGCTTTTCAATATGGTAAAAGCGCGGCAGCTGCACATGATTTCCCAACGTGCCTTGGGTCTGTTTCACATAATCCAATACAAGCATGGCTGCCTGTCGACCGCTTTGATGATCTTGCAGCTGTTTTGGGATCTCCCCCAACGATTCCAACAACTCACAGGCCGACTGCAACACAGGACGCTCTTCAACACGACAACGACGCAAACGTCTTGCATTGGATTCCTGCAGGTTTTTTTGAAGAGACACCAGTTGCTGACAGCTCTTATCAACAAGAATTTCTGCAGGAGATAGCCGATCCAACTCCTCTAACAAAACCTGCTCACGAGAACTTGCCGACACCACAAATTGCCCCGTAGACCAATCGAGTGCAGCCAAACCAAACTCACCCGCATGATGACTGATGCCCACCAGATAATTGGTA
>JBCCES010000247.1:0-1867 GCA_039030115.1 Myxococcota bacterium | reverse complement strand
TAACAAAAGAAGGAGGTTGTTTAGTTATGTTTTCTCGTGCCGTAATCTGTTTTTCGTTTTCTTTAATATTGTTGGGGTCACAGGTGTATGCTGCTTCTGCGTCAACAAACGCCACTGTGGTAGCTTCTGCAGAGTCTTCTTCGCAAGGCGATGAGTCGCGCAGCGATGAACCGCAGGGCGGCGAGAGCAGTGATACACAAAAGATGCAAGATGATAACGCAAAGGCAGCGTCTGCACCTGAGAAATCTCAGGTACCTGCGCGCCGTGAACCCGAACCCTTAACAGTGAAGGGGGCTATCGGGCTTGTTCTCATCATTGCTGCCATTGGAGGGTTTAGCTATTGGGCTATGCGTCCGTTGTCTAGAAAATCAGAAGATGATGAAGAGGACGAAGAACAAGCATGATCTTGTTTTGACAGCTGCAATCCCCTTACCCTTCGTAAGGGATCTGCTTGCAACCAGAAGCATCTCCCTTGTGACAACGAGCGTTCTATTCTTGCACGTCGGGTTTTGTTTTTGCAGGCTCTTCTAATATGTTCAGAATGTCAGTAGCACAGTAAACTTTGTCGCGTTTGTGATCATTGACCTGCTGAACGATCTGTGCTGCTTGAAGCTTTTGCACGCCCCTTTGGGCTGTGCTATAGGCAATAGCAAGCTCTTTTGAGATTTTCTTGAGAGTTAGATAGGGGTTGACAGCAAAGTGTTCAACAATTTTTACGGGCACGTGAGAGCTGCTGCTAGCCACTTGCATTGTCCACTTGCTGAGCAATGCATTGATGCGTTCGGCACGTGATAAGACATCTTCTGATTGCACAGCGATACCATTTAAAAAATAGATGAGCCAGTCATGCCACGTGCCCTTGTGGCTGATGCTATAAAGCTGCCTATAGTACTCACTGCGCGTTGCTTCAAAAAAAGCGCTCAAATACAAAAGGGGCGAAGGCAGCATGTTTTGCTCTATAAGAAGGAGGATGATGAGTAACCGTCCCACACGGCCATTGCCATCTAAAAATGGGTGAATGGCTTCAAATTGGTAGTGGCACAGGGCAACATGAATCAATGCAGGCAACTGCCGGTCCTGTAGGAATTTTTCGAAATCTCCTAAACAGTTCATTAAGAGATCCACAGGTGGCGGCACGAATTGAGCTGTATTGAGCGTACACCCAGGTGAACCGATCCAATTTTGGCTTCTTCTGAATTCACCTGGTTTAGCATGTGAGCCTCTAACACTCTGCATTAAATGTTCATGAATTTCTTTGATAAGTCTCAGGGAGAGTGGCAATTTTTCCAGGCGCCTTAAGCCGTGATCAAGGGCAGAGATATAATTTTGCACCTCTTGTAAATCATCCAGGTTTTGATAAACCTGGGCGCCTGCGTTATGGGCCAATACCTCACCAATTGTCGCCTGTGTCCCTTCAATTTTGCTTGATAGAACCGCTTCACGCATGATGAATGGACGCATCAGCAAGTGCGGATTGGGGAGCTTACCCCCCTCTCGTGCTAGATTGCCTAATAAAAAATCCGCCCGTGATAGGGTGCCCACTACCTGGTTGTCCCATTTTATTGTAGGTGGCAGTGGGTTAGGCACGAAAGCATGATAGCCTTTGGGTGACTTGGCTATTTTTCCACTTGGTGATTGTTTTATATCCATATGAACGACCTCCTCATGACACGAGTAGAGTGCTTCTTATTATCGAAAATGTCAAAAATCGATAATAACACTCTATCTTGTCACCATCCTTGGGAATAAACAGAGGTCTTATTATCGAAATTCCCTAAAATTGCAAATAAGCCAAGGTGGCATTCTCTGCTGAGATTGTTGTTTGTTATTTAGACAAATCGGCCCAACATCTGCCGATGGCTGTGTT
>JBCCES010000246.1:0-1910 GCA_039030115.1 Myxococcota bacterium | reverse complement strand
TACCATGTTGCGTTTTACGGGCACCTTGGGCAAATGCAAGCTTGATGAGGCGATCTTCTGCACTGTGAAAAGCAATAAAGACAGCGCGGCCGGTAGGGGCTAACAGCTGCGGTAGTGCATGTAAAAGCTTGTTCAGTTCATCTAGCTCGTTATTGATGAACTGAACAAGCTTTTACATGCACTACCACAGCTGTTAGCCCCCACTGGCCGCGCTGTCTTTATTGCTTTTCACAGTGCAGAAGATCGCCTCATCAAGCTTGCATTTGCCCAAGGTGCCCGTAAAACGCAACATGGTAATCCTATGTGGCAATTGTTATGCCGCAAACCATTACGGCCACAAGAACAAGAAGTGAAAAGCAATCCTCGTGCTCGCAGCGCTCGCTTGCGAGCCATTGCCATGTTGGATTCGAACTAAAGTCATGCGATCCCAACTCAAAACAGTTCGCGTAGTCATCGAAGGAGAAAACTGCCTCCCTCAATTACAACGCAAAGACATATTGAAACAAGTAAGACATGTGCTTGCTTGGGCCCAATTGCCCCCGTCGTGGTTGTTCGTCACGTTTGTTTCTGAGGACCGCATGCGCCAACTCAACAAACGTTGGCGCAACATTGACCGCAGTACGGATGTTTTGTCACTGTCTGCAGAAACACAAATAGACGCTTCGCGTCCATACCATGTTTTGGGAGACATTTTGATCTGCCCTGATATAGCTGCCAGACAAGCCAAACAACTGGGACACGCCTTGTGGGAAGAAATTGCTGTTTTAACTGCTCATGCAGCAGCTCATCTACTTGGTCTTGACCACGAACGAGGAAGTGAATCTGCTTCGCAACAACTCAAGCATGAGCAATCTGTTCTGCGTGCAGCTGGTCTAGATGATTCCCTTGCACTGACCGGTCGAAATAGAAAGAAAAATCTCCCTTCATACCTCAAAACACAATCTGCTAAACTGCAAAGAAAACCGATGGATGCAAACACAGCCAATCCACAAGATTTCATGAGACGATGGCAATCGTTTGTGCAGCAAGAAGGGTTAAAATTTACCAAACAACGTGAACGTATTGCACATGCTTTTTTTCAACTCACAGGCCATGTAACAGCCGAAGAGATGTTGCAAACTGTTCGCAAAAACGACCCAAACGTCAGTTTAGCAACGGTGTATCGCACACTCAAGCTATTGCAACAATGCAGGTTAGCGCGAGGTCATCACTTTGACAACGATCAGGCGTGTTTTGAACCCAACACAGATTTACAAGACCCACACGATCATCTCATTTGTACATCTTGCAATCGCATTGTAGAGTTTTGCAGCAAATCCATGGGAACTCTTCAAAAAAATATTGCAAGCCAACACGGTTTTTGCATCACACACCGACGCATAGAGCTATACGGCATGTGCCATCGTTGCCAAAAACAGGTGACAAAAAACAACAAAAGAACCTAAACAAAACAAGCTATGTCTACAACCAACAGTAAAATCATCCATATGGGTAATCCGATTCTGCGACAACCATCGCGAGAACTACAACAAGACGAAATAGAATCACCGTGGTTAAACAATACGATCAAAGACATGGTCGAAACCATGCATACAGAAGGGGGAATTGGTCTAGCGGCACCTCAAATTGGTCAACCGGTGCAAGTGGTTGTGGTGGAGATACCAGACAACTGTACGCGCTACGTAAACATGAAACCGTTTAAGCAAACTATTTTTATCAATCCACGCATTGAAGTACTAGACAAAACCGTGCAGGGATATTGGGAGGGTTGCCTCTCTATACCAGGCCTGAGAGGGGTTGTATACCGTCCTCGGAAAATTCGTATCGATTATTTACAAAAAGATGGAACTTCTTGCCAAACAGTGTTTGAAGACTTTTTGGCGACAGCCTTGCAACATGAAATTGACCAT
>JBCCES010000245.1:0-1979 GCA_039030115.1 Myxococcota bacterium | reverse complement strand
GTTGGCGCAGCAAGCAGTCATGGCTCGCGATCGCTTAGGAATTCCCGTTGTTGGGTTGGACTTGGCAGGGTTGGAATCCGGTTACCCCGCAAAGCATCATCAAGCAGCCTATGTTTTCGCACGCTCCGCTGGGCTTCGTGCTACGGTTCACGCTGGTGAAGCTGTTGGTGTTGCAAGTATTGAGCAAGCCGTTTATCGCCTGCAAAGCCATCGTTTAGGGCATGCAACCCATTTGTATGCTCCAGAATTACAACCTGCCACGAGTGGTTTGCATCATCTGCTAAAACGTCGACAAGTTCCTCTTGAGGTGTGTGTCTCATCCAATGTGCAAACTCTCTCATGGGTGCGTGCTGTGCAGGATCATCCTGTTCAACACATGCTACGAGATGGATTGGCTGTTACGGTATGCACTGATAATCGTCTGATTTCTCGCACCTGTGTGACCAACGAACTGTTTCAGATTTGCACTGCCTTCCGCCTCACATGGAAGCAGTTGCGCAATTTAATTTTGTGCGGATTTTACAGTAGTTTTTTTCCAGGGACTTGTTATCAAAAGCGCCTGTACATACAGCAAGTGTCTTCTTGGTATGATCGTCTATCGGGTGAGTAGACTAGTTTTATGTTTTTTTGTTATAGTAACTGAAATGGAGAAAATCGTGAAAAATAGATGGGTTTTTTTGACTGCAATTTTTTTGCTTTCTTCTTGCTTTAAGATTGAAAAATCAAAGAGAACTGATCAAAAAGAAGAAATTATAGATGGGAAAGAACTTTTAAATTGCGAGAAAAGCAACTGGAACGATATTGTTTCAAGCAAAAAAAAGGTCCGCATTTATACGATTAAAGGGTGCCGTTTCTGTAGAATGGCGAAAGAGCTCTTGCAGCAACAAGCCATTGTATATGAAGAGATTGATGTGACTGGAGATCCTGTTCAGCGAGCTTGGTTGCGGGAAAAAACAGGCCAAATGACAGTTCCCCAGGTGTTTTTTGAGAGCAAGTCCATTGGGGGTCATAGTGATTTACTTGCGCTGGTTCAATACCCACAGCGGCACGTATTGCTGTGTTCTCATCAAGGAGTTGATACCAGTTCCCAAAAGTAATTTCTCTGTTTTGGGGATTTGAAAATCACGAACCCTCGCAATCCTATGCACATGCTATACAGAAATTGATATAAGTATATAAAAATAAATTTTAAAAAGAGGAAAATAACTGAATAAAGCAGTCTTCTTGTTTGTTTTTATTATAAAGGGGTTTTTGTGAATCTGTTGGTGCAGTATGGTGGCATGCTTTCAAAGCACGACAATGGTTGGCGCGTTGTGTGTGTTGGTCAGCTTTTGGGGATGTTTTCGACACAACGGTGATGAAGAAAAGGAGGGCTTGGCAGAACATTCCTTGCTACAACAGTTGACTGATGAGGTCCCTGATAACACAGAATCAAGTCGTGGTGGTGTTGAAAAAGAGGATTCAAAACCTTCTGAACCAGGCAGTTCTCATCAGTCTTCTGATGCAAACGCATCTGGGCAAGATTCTCAGCAAGATGTTGAACATTCTCAGCAGGAGCAGTCGCAACAAGCGAGTGGGCAGAGTCCTGTTGTAGAGGCAAATCATGGTGTTGTAGAGCATGTTGCTGTGCAAGACAACGCTTCTGTGCAGCTGTTAGAAGGCAAGTTATCTGCAGGGCGTTACAATACCTGTGCTATTTCTGCAACCGGTACGTTGCATTGCTGGGGTCCCATGACAGCGATTCGGACAGCAATAGCTGTGTTTACCGACGTGTTCAGTCTGTTTCACTTTGTCTCTGTGGGGGAGACAGACGCCTGTGTGATTCAGAACGATGACACCTTGCTGTGTTGGGGGCTGCAAGATGCCATTGTAGATGTTCCCGCTTCGGTGGGGCCTGTGCAAGCTGTGTCGGTGGGTAAAAAGCACGCCTGTGCCTTGCAGAAGCCCACCGGTTTTTTGCGTTGTTGGGGCGATGCAAC
>JBCCES010000244.1:0-1981 GCA_039030115.1 Myxococcota bacterium | reverse complement strand
GTTGAGGAGTCTGCTGGTCGCATTCAACCTCCAAAACGTTGGGGAGAGGCCCGTTTTGCCAATATTGGCATGGGGTATGGTTTTACAGCTACTTCGTTGCAGTTGTTGCAAGCTGCAGCTGTTGTGGCCAGCGGTGGCGTTCAGGTGCAGCCGCAGCTGTTGCAGGCCGTGCGTAGTCCTACTTTCTCCTCTGCAAATGCCCGTGAGATTTCATATGGCAAGGCATTAGGACCAGCAAGCCCCCTTTGGGGGTGGCAGAGGCCATCGGGCTATCCTCAGCCTCTTAAACGGGTTCTTAAGGAAACAACGGCAAGGCAGGTGGCTCAGATGATGTTTGCTGTCGCGCAAAAGGGTTCAGGAAAAAAGGCTCAGATTGAGGGTGCATGGGTTGCGGGCAAAACGGGGACGGCTGAGAAAGTCAATCCGCAAACAGGCAGGTACGATAAAAAACGCAACCGCTCTTCATTTGTGGGCATGGCATCAGCCAGCGGTTGCTTTGCCAACCCCACATGCTCCCAAATCGTTGCCATTGTCACCGTCGACGAGCCCCAGGGGGCTGCGTACGGTGGTGTTGTGGCCGCTCCTGTGTGGCGTGACATCACCCAAGCAGCCCTTGTGCACATATTGCAACAAGGCGATTAGGGTTGCTCTACAAGGTTGCGTATTGTGGTTTGTTAAGTTCCATAACCCAAAAATCTAATGCGTCTCTTGCAACCTGCAAAAGATTTCGGGTATTTTTCCTGAGCCTATTAAGTTTGCTAGGCATGTCGTTATCTATTTGGGTTATGATACCGCGAAGGATGGTTTGCCAAGCGGCTGCATCTAGCAATGAGTCATTGAGTTTTTGTGTGGCGACTTGTTTTTCTAGGGAAGCAAGTTGCGTTTTCAATGCTATGAGAACCAAGCGACTTGTCTTGTTTTGTAGCCAATTGAGTACGGTTGCTCCAGTTTGCCCAATTTTGTCTAGGACCTCATTTCTCTTGCGTATCCTCTCTGCCTCAGCATCGATAGTAGGTGCTGTATGTGTTGTTGTATTCGTATGTATATTTCTGTTCTGACCGGGTTGTCGAGGGTTGTTTGGGTTGTAGTTGTTTGCAAGCATTGTGGGTCCACCTGTTTGCCCAGGTTGTTGTTGTTGAACAGGCTGTCCGTTTTTTTGCTTTTTAGGCTGTCGATGCTTTTTGAGTTCTGTTAGAAGCTTGCTGTTTTCAAGAGCGATGGAAGATGTGCCCAAGTCAGGCTGAAAGCGGGCGTAGCCCGTAATGAACTCTTTTTCGTTGCTTAGTTCGGAGAGCCAGTTCTCAAATACAAGTTCCTGTTCTTCGGGCTCAGTTATGTAGCTTTCGCCCTCTTTTCCACGAATGAAAGAGGTGAAATTTTTAGGGGACTTGTCAAGAAGAGTTGGCTTGAAAAAAGCGAGTAAGTTGCTGCCTCTGGGTGATGGTACTTCTGCCCAACGAATGAGAGCGTCTCCTTTTAAGTTTACCCAGATTCCAAAAGCTAGAGTATCTCGACAGGTCACCAACAGGCCCATGCTGAGGCCCTGTGTGTCTGCTCCTTCGAATTCTCCCAATCGAATTGCTTTTGTCGCCTCTTTACAAAAGTTGTCAATGTGGTCTTGAATTGTTTGCCCCAAGTTGATCGATCCATCAAATGTATATTCAAGGTATTTGTCGTTGGTCCAAGAAGAGGAATTGACTGGTTTTAGATGCAATGGCACAGCCTCTCGGATTTGTGCGTAAAGTTTGCGGGTCATTGAACGCACATCGGATTCTTCTCCTAGATTTGCACTTTCCGTAAAGTCGGACCCAAACACTTGATGTGCTTCAGACTTGGCCAGGTTTTCCGAAAGTTCTGTTATCACTTTATCTGCATATGCTTTTTCTTCAGAACACCCGCTAAAGAAAACAATACTTGCTTGTAATATACTCAATATTAAAAAATTATTCTTTCTCATCTTATTCCCCCATAACAATATTTT
>JBCCES010000243.1:0-1986 GCA_039030115.1 Myxococcota bacterium | reverse complement strand
GTGAGCAGCACCAGCAAGGCGCTTGGTGACAATGGGCGGGCAATCTGGGGAGTTGACCGTCACCACATAGTAATCACCTGCCTTGCGCAACTTGCCCACCTGCCATGGGCTTTTGGTGTTTGGTTTGACCAGGCAGGTTTGCCCCAGCAGTGTGTCAATGTCACTGCTAGGCGCTTCGTAGCCGCCAACACGATCGGTGGGTGCAAACTCTGGCTGCATGTGCGTATCAGACACAGTGACAACAATCGCCTCTAGCCCGCGGCGAGCGCTTAAAGAGACAAACAGCTGTGCCTCTCGGTCCACCTGATCACTGGCTGACAGCTTGGTCGGGCTGTCATCGGCAGTTGGCTTGCCCCGCACAGGAGCATCTCCCACGCCATGCAGCAGCCACTCTCTAGAACAGGAAATACCCTCTTTTTTGAGAACATCCATAAAGCGCTGCAACTGACGATTGGAGGGGGCATTTTCTCCCAGCTCCCACATTTGAATGGTCTGGATGGTAAAGTTATGTTTTTCACAAAAAGCAGCGCGCGTTGGGTAGAGCGTAAGACTGCGTGCAATGCGCAGACGGGCTCCCCTCTCTTTTTCCGATTGCGTCGGCAATTTGCGTGTTGTCACTTGTTATGAACTCCCTAGAAACATATAATAACTATACACATACCAACAAAAGAGGCAAGAGTTAAAAACGATAAACGGGAAAACTCAGGGGCATAACATGCCTTGTAAGCGTTTGCTTATTGCATCAAACTCCTGCGGAAATTGCCCCGTTTTGCGACGATGAACAAAACCCGCCAACGCAACTTCACACACCCCATCACCTAAAGATTTTACACGCACATAAAAACGGCGATCGCGCATGCCAAAGGCAATACACAATCCCACAAACAGCAAAATAAACCCTGCAAACACAGCCGGGACCAAAGATGTTTTACTCACACTAATGCCCGTTGCATATTGCGGTTGAGCTTCATGAAACACCACATGCCAATCGCTTGCTCGCATCCGTTTGTCAAAATCGGGATAATCACGAAATACCGTAAAATGATTTTTTTGGTGACTGTGACCCTCCTTTTGCACGTGCCGCAACCGCAGGGCCTGCCCAAATCCTTGGGTATCGTCCACAACCTCCAGGGGAATCAAAGCCGAGCCATCGCGCAAACGCAGTGGATGTCCTACAACACCCTTGTACTCGACTGTATCTGTAGCATGCTGAACAGCATCTGAGGTTTTACTCAATGCTCCTTTATACACAACAGATAGCCTCACACGATCCGCATTGGGCAAGCGCTGGTATGAAGCTTGATACAGTGTGTAGCCACCATAATGTAGCGGATCACCTACGCGAATGGTTTTACGAATTCCCTGTTCGGCAGATTGATTTACACCCCACACAACCAATTCCGATGCAAACTCCCGAGGAGAGCCATCGGCAAACGTGCCGAGATGAAAGCGGTTGCAACGCACCCAAAATCCCAAATCGTGCCCGTACAACACGCCAGCAGGGCCCCGTGCTTGTAATACACGCGCGGATCGGCCAGGAGCAAGCAACAGCATGCCGTTGACACCACACGATGTGTGCAAAACAGAAGAGAACAAAATCACCAACAAGGCTGTATGAATGACGTAAACACCAAGTCGGGCAAATCGATGTTTGTGAACAAACCAGCAAGCCACATCTCCTTGGAGATCGCGTTGTGCTCTCGGAAATATATATTGTATTATTTTTTCGATTTTTTTCACAGGTAGTGATGTATGATAAACATGTTTATAAGTCGCTGTACGCAATGCAGCATCTGATAATCGCTTGGGAGTGCTGCGTATGGCAATCCAAATAGGAGGAAGGCGCTGAATGGAGCAAGCTGTCAAGTTCAAAGCCAACAGCAAAACAAGTGCACCAAACCACCAAGAGTGAAACGCGTCGCCCAGTTCAAACAAAAACAAAAGTTGCAAAATAACGGGGCGACCTTGTAAAGCATCTACCTGCTG
>JBCCES010000242.1:0-1997 GCA_039030115.1 Myxococcota bacterium | reverse complement strand
GGCTTTGACCAAAATGGCTCGGTCGGCCCCCATGGCCAAGCTGTTGCGTAGCTGCTCTTCCACTTCGGTGGAGCCGATGCTTACCACCACCACCTCGGTATCGGGCTGTTTCTCTTTGATCTGCACCGCCTCTTCAACAGCAATGGCATCAAAGGGGTTGACTACAAACGGGCCATCCCAAGCGAGGGATTTGCCATCAGAAGCTACTTGCACGGGGGATTCGTAGTCGGCGACACGTTTGATGGTAACAAGAATTTTCATCGCGTTGACTCGCTGTGCTCTTTACTTAAAGAACAGCAGAGTCAGGCAAAAAATTCCCAGGATCCTGACAAAATCAATGGAGCAAAATGCACCTAGTGAAGCAGCTGCTTGGCTTCTCCCTTTTTCGTAAAAAAACAGCTAGTAAGCCAGCAATTCCCGCGTTGCCGCTTCAATATCGCTCACCTGCGGTAAAATGGCGTTTTCGAGCGGTTTGGCAAAACCCACAGGGATATCTCGAGCTGCCAAACGACGCACAGGGGCGTCGAGCCACTCAAAGCAGTGCTGCATGATCACACTCACGACTTCACCACCTAAGCCGGCAAACAGATGATCCTCGTGCACCACCAGTGCCTTGCCTGTCTGTTTTACGCAAGCAACAATGCCCTCTTCGTCCAGAGGCTTGAGGCTGCGCAGGTCAAACACCTGCACGCTGTGGCCCTCTTGGGCCAATTTGTCTGCTACAGCAAGAGACATGTGCACCGTGTTGCCATAGGTGATGATGCTCAAGTCGTCCCCTTGCCGCCGCAGTTTCCCCTTGCCAAACGGGACTGCGTGCTCAGGCCCTTGCACAGTGGCCATGGCCTCACGGCGGTTGTACAGATACTTGGGCTCCAGAAAAAACGTGGGTCCTTGGGAACGCATGGCGGTGCGTAGCAGCACAGCAGCATCGTCGGCAAAGGCGGGATACACCACGCGAAATCCAGGCAGGTGGCCCATTAATGCTTCGACATTTTGCGAGTGGTATAGCCCCCCTTGAATGTATCCACCACTAGCCAGTCGCAGCACCACGTTGGGGCAAAATTGTCCTTTGGTGCGCCAATACTCGTGCCCCATCTCCACAATTTGCTCCATGGCTGGCCATACATAATCGGCAAATTGCGCTGCCTCGATGACCACACGTATGTCAGAGTTAAACCGGCACATGCCGTTGGCAGTGCCCACAATAAAATCCTCGCACAAAGGCGCATTGAACACCCGCTTGGGGCCAAACGCTTTGAGTAAACCCTTGGTTAGGTTGAACACGCCTCCTTTATCTTGCGACGCCACGTCTTGCCCCCACAAAAACGTATGGGGATTGTGCGCAAATTCCTCGTGCAATGTCTGATTAATCGCCTCACGCAGTTTGTATTTTTGATCAGAGGCCGGGTTTGTGTCTGCCGCTGTTGAATTTTGTGACTTTGAAATCGGTTGAGCAGGCTCATACGCAGGTGGGATGACAAATTGCATGGCGCTTGCAGCATCGGGTTGAGGTGCGTTTTCGGCCTCTTGCGCGGCTTTGTCCAACTCTTGCTGCACCTCCTGTTGCAACTTGTCCAACGTTTTTTGCGTGGCCCATCTGTTTTTGAGCAGCTGCTTGGTAAACGCGGGCAGAGGGTCGTGTTGTTGTGTTTCAGATAGCTCTTTTTTTGAACGATACAACTCATGAGCATCGGAGTTAGAATGGGCTCCCATGCGAAAACACTGAGCGTGTATTAAGGCAGGGCCCTTGCCGTTTTTGATGTATTGTAGCGCGCGTTGTACAGCTGCCCAGCTGTCGAGCACATCGGTGCCGTCGCATCGCTCAATGTGCAGGTGTTTAATACCCGCAAAGTTGTCGGCCACGCAGGGGTTGGCGGTCTGTTGTGATGTGGGAACAGAGATGCCGTAACCGTTGTTTTGAATCACAAACAGCACCGGCAGCTGTTCGCGGCTGGCGCCGTTGTAGGCTTCGAAACAGTAGCCTTCTGATGCCGACG
>JBCCES010000241.1:0-2011 GCA_039030115.1 Myxococcota bacterium | reverse complement strand
GCTAAAAAAAACAATGCTTACTTGTAATATACTCAGTATTAAAAAATTATTCTTTTTCATCTTAATTCCTCCACAACAATGTTTTTATTATAACTACTTTTTGTGAAATTGCAAGTTTTTGTTAATAGCTGTTTTTATGGGGTAAACAGAGATTGAATCGATTGAGCAAGTTCTAGAAGGGATTCCCATTGGTACCAAGCAGATAAAACAAGACAAATCCAAATAATTGATTGAGCAGGCTGAAACCCTATTTTTTTGTATAAAATATTTATAATAGATAACGCAATAATGGTGGGGTGAACAAAATTTAGCAACGGTGCAGACAATTGAATAATAGATGACAAGCCTAAATTGGCCATGAGGCCTGTTGTGATTAAGGTGGCAAGCAAGCAGGTTCTGTATTTGACTTTGCCCCCAAGAGCGTGGCGTGTGAGGTGATCAGCCAGCAAAACGGCCAAAGCAATGAGTGTAGACAGACAAGCCAACGTGGCAATGACACCCATCAGTAGCCCCCCCCAGTGCCCTAGGGCGAGACGCGACACGCTGGCCAATACTTGGCCTGCGTCAAGAAGGTCATCTGGGTTGGCTAAGCGAGCTCCTGTGGTGGCCAGCCCCACATACACCAATCCCAACAGAAACAGCCCAAAACCGCTTCCTGCCAGGCAGAGGTGATGCACTTGGGTGTTTTGCGCTTTTGTGCGCGCATTTTTGCGCAAAATTGCCATGATGATAGAACCAAAGTAAATGGATGTGATGAAGTCTGTGGTGTTGTAGCCGTAGATCAAGTTTTTATGCAGTACGTGGGTAGCGGGCAAAGCAGAAGGGTGTACAACAGCAGGTGTTACTAAAGCAAACGCAACTAAAATGGCTAAGCACAACAATAAAAGGGGGCTAATCCATTTTCCCAACACTTCAATGACCTGTTTTTCTGCGATGGCACAGGCCAGTGTGATGGTCAAAAAGAGGGTGGCAAACAGGGGTAAGGTCATGCTGTGAGGCAGGTAGGCAGTAAGCATGGTATGGGCTAAGGCCACAATGCGTGGCATGGGGATCAAAGGGCCAATGATTAAAAGGATTGCCACATATAAGACGGTTCCCGTTCGTTTGCCAGCTCGTGCAAACCAGGCACGGCAATTGCCTCCAAACAGGGTGATGCTGAAAATACCCAACACGGGCAGGCAAACACCTGTGAGCAAAAAACCCACCAAAGCTAAGGGAGTTTGGCTTTGAAACATCCTGCCCAAGTTCACAGAGAAAATGAGGTTTCCTGCTCCAAAAAACATAGAGAAAACAGCAAATCCTATTGTGAGCACTTGAGGGAGAAATCGTTTATTCATTGTAGAAGCATGTTTTATCCTGTGAACAGGGATTTGATTGTTTGTACAAAGGTAACGAGTTGTTCTTGTTGCCAGTACACAGACAGGCCTAAAACAGTCAAGACAATGGGATTAACGGGTTTAAATCCGATGGTTTTGTATAAAATGTTCACCGTTGTCAGCGCGATGATGGAGGGGTAAATGATGATTAAAATAGGAACAGATAATTGAAGGATAGAGGTGAGACCCAGATTGGACACAACAGCCGTACTGACCAGCACCACAATTAAGGCCACGTCATAACGTAAACGGCCTGCAAACAGCTCGTGCCTGAGGTACTTAGCAAGCAGATTGGCCAAAGCAATGATGGTAGACAAGCAAGCCAGCACCACCACAGCAGCCATGAGTAACCCTCCCCAATGCCCAAGGAGTTGACGGGATAGATCGATGAGTAGCTCTCCCTCGTTGGATGGATCGGTGGGGCTTGCTGTTTTGGCTCCTAACCATGCCAAACCTACGTACACGAAGCCCAGCAAGCTCAAGCCAAAGCTACTTGCCCACAGCGCCAAGCGGTTGGTTTGCTTTGGCTTGAGCTTGCTGGGCTTCGTGTACGTAGGTTTGGCATGGTTAGGAGCCAAAACAGCAAGCCCCACCGATCCATCCAACGAGGGAGAGCTACTCATCGATCTATCCCG
>JBCCES010000240.1:0-2043 GCA_039030115.1 Myxococcota bacterium | reverse complement strand
TAAAGGGTATGCCTGCTGTATTTAAAATCGTCATGGCGTTGGCCGAAGCGGTGGCTACATCGGCGTTGACTTTAGACGTATGGATAATGTGAAACAACCGCTCTTGCAGCATGCTGTAACGGCCCTTTTCCTTCATTCGTTCAATCACCAAATGGATGATGGCGGGGGCATCGTTGAGGTTTTTTTGATTGATGGCGTAGGAGGCGCCTTGTTGGACAAAATGGCTGTTGAAGTCTTGAGATTTTTCGTGCCTCATAATCTCATTGACCATCTTTTGCGCGGTAAAATACTCCTGAAAGGATTTATGGGAAAAGCTGCAGCGATCACCGCCAGTTCCCTTAATTGGGTTGCAACGCATCAAGTGGATATTCTTTTTGTCAAAAAACTTCTTCCATGCATTTACATTTCTGCGATGCGGCGCGATCGCAATTTGGGTGTCTTCCACGAACATGGCAAACGCCAAATCTTCGGCGTACTCCTCGGCTTGGTTATGCAGTTCTTCTTGATCGATGGATTGTGTTTTGCCCGCCTTACCCATCTCGCGATCAAAGTGCTGCTGACTAAACGCGTCATAAAGCTGCGTGCGTGTAATCTGCTTGGAAGAGGATGCGTGCTGTTCCACCAACTGCGGCAGCGTGCTCAAAATCAAGTTGACGGCAAACGGGTCGCGCGCCATTTCGTCAAGTCCTGAAAAATGTGCCATGGCTTTTTTGTATTTCTCAACATCCCACTTGATATTAAACTGCGACCATGGGATGTTAAACTTCGATTGTTGGAATACTTTTATATATTGATCGATTAAATTTCTTGAAAATGGTGCAATGTATGTTTGCGCCAAAAAGTTTGTTGTGATGTTGTTGCAATTGCTAAATAGCTTGGTTACATCGGAGTCTTGAACGTATCCCAAACGGCTGCTTACTATAAATTTACTGTTGTGCCAATCATAAAGGCGGTGTTTTTTGTAGAGATTTATCTTGGCTTCGATCTCATCGTAGCTATCCAATATAAAAACAAAATGGTCGCCTTTTTGCGCGCGTTGCTTGAGCATGGCAATGGTAGCTTTGTTGAGACCTTTTTGTGTCAACGCTGAGTCGATAATATTTTTGTCGGGCTGCTGTGTATCGTAGGCTTTGGGTAGGGAGATGAAAATAGGAACACGCTTGGTTTGTAGTAGGGTTCTCTCTTTGCCGTGGTACGTTTGCCATACAGCATGCTCTAGGTGGCGGCCATATAGACTTTTACCTGAGCCGGCGTTGCCTTGTAGCAGTAACACCTGCTGCTGCGGATCATCTAGAAATTGCAGCACATGTTTGTGTAGGTCGTAAAGAGCTGGTCCGGCGGCATTTGTGTTGCTCTTTTTGTTTGACAAGATCTCTTTTTCGTCGTCTTTGCCGTCGTCATTTTCATCTTCGTCGCTATCAACATGCTGCATGATGTTTTGTGCGGATTGCTGTTGGTCTAGTTGTGAGACATCTTGAATGGGTCGGTTAGATGCTTGTAGAGGAATGTAGAGACTCATGCCTTGTGCGGTAATCACATCTTCTTTAAGCTCCTGCTCGCTTGCTTGACGTAAACGCTGCACAGCCTCTTCGAATGGCAAAGGATTGCGCGCGTTTAGCATGTGCTTAAAATATCTGTCCATGTCGCCTCTTATAGCTTTGACATCGCCGGCTAGTTGGTGCAGGTTGTCATTCATTTGTCGCATGTGTTGGCCTACGTCTTGCAGGTGCAGGTCCTGTACAGCTAGGGACTCTCTGATTTCATTAACACCTTCGGCAACAGAGTTAATGCTGGTGTATAGCTGTTCTGCGATCTGGAGCATGTGGTTGAGTTGCAGTTGCAGGTGTTGCTTGTTTGCTGTGAGCACGGTTTTGAGCTCTGTTATATCGGCTTGGCCTGATTCTAGGCGTGTAAGCTTGGCGTCGAGGTCGCCGGCTTGCTGGGCTGCTGCGGCATTGCCTTGAGCAGCTTGTTGTTGTAGCTCATCTAAGCGTTGTACTAAATTTAACAAGAGCTCATCTTTGTGTGATTGCAACATTTTTG
>JBCCES010000239.1:0-2045 GCA_039030115.1 Myxococcota bacterium | reverse complement strand
TTCTTTGCGCACGTTCCCTGGATGATTCCTGTCGGATGGGTGATGGTGCTGTTTCTACTGCCTTTCAAACGCGAAAAAATCTCGACGCAGCCGGATTGAAGGGGCTCACTTCTCCCCCGCACACCAACTGCTCGCTTGCAATAACAAACAACTGCAGCGAGAAACTCCCCTACAACGCAGCTGAATTATCAATCAGGGTTTTGTTCCTGGTACTGGTAAAACGACGTAATCTGGCTGTTGTCTACATCAAACAGACCCGCACCCCAGCTGCAGTAATAGTTCTGCTTACCCTCTGTCAAAACATGTCGAACAGGCTGCACGCACCGCTCCCACGCTAGTTCTTCTGTCAGCTTCTGGGCACAAGGGTCGGGTGGACACACCATGCACTGGCCTCTCTTAAGACCCTCTACAATGTACTTGGGTGCACCCTTGTCTGATGCCTGCTGAGCCAATTGCTGCAGCTGCGGCAATGTACGAACGCACAAGCCATACACCTCCCGATGCATGGTTCCTAGCAAAAAGGTCCCCGCTGCATCCAACAGGTAATACTCCTCGGCTCTCAAAGCATCCAACATCTGATGGAACCACTTGATGAACTGACAGTCTATCAAACAGCTGCCTGCTTGCTCACCCGCCTGCTGAAACGTTCCCGATTCCTCACAGAAGTGTTCCGCAATGCTACACTCCACCAGCGTTTGCAATGCCGGCATGGTGTCTGCTGTCCCTTTCGGCACGTGCCCCCGAATCCAGTTGCCCTGCAACGCCTTGGCTGCATCCGCTGGCGGCAAGTTGCCTGAGACAATAATCCGGCGAATGCTAGGAACAGACACCCGCTGACAAAACTGCAAGCCATTCATTTCAGGCATGTCGTAATCCAGAACCGCTACGCACACACGCTCAAAGCGCTTCGCATTGTAAATCTCCTTGCCAGGGTTGGGGCGCCACGGACTCTTTTGACTGTTGATGAGATCCAACATCACTTTGGGTTTTAGCTGCAACCGATAACGGATGTTCTTCAATACCAGCGACACAGCAATGTCGCACAGGTCTTGCTGGCTATCATCTACACACAACAGCGTACTGGGGCAGTAACAGCAGGGCATTTTTGAGGGATTGTTCATTGGTTTTCTCCTTGTTTTAATGGTTTATTGATACATCTATTATTATGTTATCCGATGCTTGAACATCTTGTCCAGTGCTTCTTTGCGCCTTTTTTGCTCATCTTACAAAACGTCCCTTAACCAATAATACAAGCACTTTTCTCGTGCATTTTCACATACAGCGATTCTTCCTCATGCTGCCTCCTCCTTTTGCTTTTGTTCCTCCTCGTACTTGGCCATCTCCTTGGCAGGCACCTTCGGAAAGGCACAACAAAAACAAGCACCCGTGCCCACAGTGGAAACCACATACACGCGGCCTCCCGACTGCGTCATGAACGTATGCACAAAGCCCAAGCCCGCTCCTGTACCCCCTTCCGTGTAGGTCACAAAAGGCTTGAACAGATTCAACTGCTGCTTCACAGGAATCCCTTTGCCTGGATTTCTGACCGCTAAGGTCGGCTCCCCATCGATGATTTTCGCAAACACTGTGACTATGGTGCCTGGCGGCGAATGCTGCAGCGCATTACGCACCAGATTCACAATCGCATGCATTAAAAAGAGGGGGTTGGCATGCACAAGCAGGGTTTCGCCTGTCCACTTCACACGTTCACGCTGCTCGGGGGTTAGACCGTACAGGCAAGCGCGTTGAAACACCTCCCGCAAGGAGACAACCTGCTTTTTGGAGAAGAGCTGCGTGGGGTCGGCCATCTCACGCAACAGAGTTTCGGAGAAATCATAGATATCTTGAGATAGGTCGCACAGCCCCGCGCCGATGGCCGACAGACGCTCATACACCCGTCTGTCCTTTTTCTTAAACGCAGGGTCCATGAGCGACAGCTTCTTGTGCGCCTCGATCATCTCCGGCAAATGGTTTTGCAACGCTTGGCCCTTGCTAACCAACTGCATCGCTGGGCTTTTAATGTCGTGGTTCAAAATGCCCATCTT
>JBCCES010000238.1:0-2071 GCA_039030115.1 Myxococcota bacterium | reverse complement strand
ACTCTCCCAGAAAACAAGACACCGTGGAAGAATTAGTCTCCCTGGCGCCTGTTCCCCCGGATGTGCTCGTTTTGACAGAGGCACACCGGATGTTGCAAGGCGAAGTTGCCTCGGGTTACTGGATGTAGCCGAGCCTGCAATACGTAGGCAACACACGGCCAGGAAGTTCACGGTACGATTCTGTGCAGGGTGGCATTGTGCTTGCCTGTGGCCCGCACTGTACTGTGTTGGCCACGGAAAAGGCAGTACATTATGTAGCTGCTGTGGTCGAGTTGTCCCCGCACGGCCGTGCACTCATGGTTGGCGTGTATATACCGCCGACTCACAGCCGGTCAGTGCCAATGCCCAAGGAGTTGACGGGATAGATCAATGAGTAGCTCTCCCTCGTTGAATGGATCGGTGGGGCTTGCTGTTTTGGCTCCTAACCACGCCAAACCCACATACACGAAACCCAGCAAGCTCAAGCCAAAGCTACTTGCCCACAGCGCCAAGCGGTTGGTTTGCTTTCGGTGGGCTGGTTGTGCGTCGTTTTTGCGCAAAATGGTCATGACCACAGAGCCGAAATAGGCGGCAGCCACAAAATCCAGCGTGTTGTAACCATACACAACGCTGTTTTTGACAACGTGTAAAGAGGGTATGTGGGAATTTTCTGCGCTGCCCGAATGCCAGCAAGCAGCGACGAATAACATCATGAGGCTTGCGAGCAAGGCAGGACTTATCCATTTTCCCAGCAGGTCCAAAATGCGTTTTTCGGCAACACAGCAAGCAAAAGTCAATACCAAAAAAGCGCATGTGAATCCAAACAGCGAAACTCCCCAGTAGGGTTGCAGCATGATGTAAGAGAGAGTTACGATGCGGGGCATGGCAACAAGAGGTCCAATCACCGCCAGGGTAATGGCGGTCATAAAACCGCCTGTGTATCTGCCTGCACGGGCAAAAAACGCATGGTAATTGCCATCGAACAGGCAGATCCCCACAATACCAGCAATGGGTAAAAAGATGGTCGTGAGAAGAAATCCGGGTAGGGCCCAAGAGGTTTGGTTTTGGTATGTCCGACCCAAATTCAGGGCATACATGAGGTTCCCTGCTCCAAAAAACATGGAAAAAACAGCCAACCCTGTTTTGATCAACTGGGTTCGCCATGCATGCTTCATTTGCACTGTTCACTCATTGTAATTTACAAATATAGCACATTTAACCCCAGCTAGCTATCGGCACTGGGCTTTGCTGCTTGGTAGACGGTGCAATAGCTATGCGTTTGAGGAAGCGTGTTCAGCAAGTTGCAATGTGTTCCATTGCTGTGGAAGCTGTTTCCCTAAAAATTGTTTTGCTGCTTTATAATATAGCTGGGCTGCTTGATCTTTTGGGTCTTCTTGTGAGACCTCTTTAAAAGATGCGATGGCTTTTTCAAATGCGTTCGCAAAAAATTGCTTAACACCGTTTTCAAAAACATGCTTTGTTTTTCTTTTACTATGCATGTTTTCAAGACTTTCATGTAAAATCTCGTGTATTTTCATGAGTTTATTTGTCTCTTTCTGAAAGATGTATCCTAAGAATCGTTTGTCGGTTTTTTCTGGTTTTTGTAAGTTGTTTAAGATCTCTTCGCTTGCAATAATAGGGCATTGGCAGAGCGATGTGATTTCTTGTATGGTAAATGTGGATAGAATGGCCTTAGAAAGAACCATGCCTTGCATGCGCTTCATTCCCCCTACGATGCCTAGCATGATGCTTCCTGTATGAAGTGCAATTCCGCTCGTCACGTGAAGATGTTGTTGCGTGTTGAATTGCGTAATGGCTTGTTGAATACGAATGCTTGCTTCAAGAGCTTGATGAGGTTCGTGAAAGAGCGCTGAAACAGCGTCTCCAATGTAGTTCTCTACAAAACCTTCTTGGCTTTTGACCGCAGGTTCAACATACTTGAGGTAGTCGTTGATGAAGCGGAAATTTTCTTGAGGAGTCATTTTTTCGGATAGGGATGTAAATGCATGAATATCACACAATAAAATATTCATTTCCTGTTGTACACAATCTCCTAATTTCACCTGAAGAATATCTTCTTTACCCAAGTAGT
>JBCCES010000237.1:0-2083 GCA_039030115.1 Myxococcota bacterium | reverse complement strand
ATATGTGCTGCTCGTTCGTATGCCGGCTGTTTTGGTAGAGGTGGGTTTTGTATCTCATCCACAAGAAGCGAAACGATTACGTCGGGATAATTACAAACAAGCTATTGCAACGGGAATTGCAGATGGAATTGTGCGTTCCTTGAAACTCTGACAGTCACATATGAGCTAAAGTTTTCACAAAGGGTCGCTTTTTTTGGCGATTACTGCAGGGCAGATGCCACGTTTATCGAGTTTGATGCGGATGTTTGCAAACCCTGCATTGTGTAATAGCTCTTTTATTTGTTGTTGCGTGCGACGGTTGTGCCATGGTTTTAAATTGAGTACGTATCTGAAAATGATCTCATCGTGAGCAATGTCTTTCATATTGATGGCATCTATATTCCAAGATGATTGGGGATCTTCCTTTGGGGGCAAGGTACTTAGATGGGTCAAGAAGATGCCGCCGGGTTTCAAAGCACGATAAAAACCTTCATACAAAACTTGAACGCGCTTTAGGTTTGGTTCATAAGCTGTTAAACCGTGGCACACCAATGCATCAAAACGTTCATGAGCCTCCAAACTCCAAGCATCTCTTTCAATCAACTCAACCTTGCTAGACAGTCCTCTCTCTTTTGCGTTGCGTTCTGCCAATTGCAGAGAATGAGGATCTACATCGATTCCCACCAGGTGTACGTTGTGGTAAGTAGAGAAGTCTAGCCTAAGCAGGTCATCCATGGCACCGCAAGGAACAGAGGCGAGCACCATGTCGTCTTGCAACATGTTTTGCAATATGTTTTGCACCTCTCGCATGCGTGTTGGCAACACATAGGCTGGGCGAGAGCGGCTGAGCATCCATTGTTCTAGTTCTGATAACGGTTTTCCTTCTGGGTTCACACCTGTGCTGAGTCCAAAATGGGGATCCAATCCTGCCATGTAGCGTGTCCAATAACCGTTGAGTCCTCGGTGGGTGATTAAAAACCGGCCAAGGCCAAATGCTGCTAACGCATCAACGATTTTAAGTTGCTGTTGAACATGGGCATTTGGAAGATCTCCCTGGGCACAAATGCGCGCTTGAATTGTTTGCATTGCTTGTTGCAGTGACCTGGGCTGTGTTTCGTGTGATAGACAAGTTTGCGCTGTGTTTTGTAGTGGCATCATGGTTTTCACCTCGGTTGAGTTTTGCGAATCTTCTAGAACGGAATGAGTTCCACGGCAAGACACTTTTACGTTATCAGTTTGCATCAAGAAATTGCAAATATTTGTGTCTTAAATAAAAGAATTGAGGGACTTTTTGAAAATTTGTTGATGGTTGATCACGTTTTTGTAGAGAATCTAATGAAAAAATCCATTGACTTTTAGTGTGGATATATCGGAGAATTTACATTAGACATCAAAGAGGTTTGCTGTGTTAACAACAAGGAGAGAGACAAGTGATTCAAGATAAAAAAGTGTGGTCTGTATGTTTGTTTTTTGCTGTTGCTGTAGGTGGCTGTGGTAGCGATGATTCAAAAAATCAGACGCAAAATGAACCTTCAACACAGCAAGTTGCCCAACAAGATGCTGCAAAAGCAAAGGCAAAAGAATCTGCTGCTAAGATCAAGGCAGCGGCGCAAACAAGATCAGCGAAGTCTCGATCTCTTGGTAGGGGCAAGTTGTTGCGCAACATGCCGTCGTCAGAAGAGTCGCTAGAAGTTTCCAAAAAACGCCTTTTGGAACAGTGGGAAAAATTGCAGGAGGCAACCCGAACAGAGGGAGAAGAAACCCGAGATCCGAAGCAAGATCTGGAAGAGATTGTGAGATCTAAAGATCTGAAAATGATGTCCCTGTTTGTAAAAGAGGTAGCTGATGTTGTTGTGCCTATACTGGTAGGAAATCCTGTTGGGGCCGTGTTTGAGGGCGTTGATTTTGTTCGGTTTGCTTACCAAGAGCTGAAGCCTTACTTGAAAGACGAAAACATGTTTACAAGAATGTATGCGAAAATGGAAGCCATGTTGTCGAAAAAGTCTTCGCGGAAAAAAGCGGGTGCCCATAAAGCGACAGCGGCGTTAACATCCAATGCGCTGTAAGCAAACCAAAGGCCGGCCTGCTTCAGGCTGGCCTGTTT
>JBCCES010000236.1:0-2084 GCA_039030115.1 Myxococcota bacterium | reverse complement strand
GATTTTCGTCGTGTGTGTTGGAACAGATGGCGTGATTTGTCTGATGCACGGCGGCAACATGTGTTAAATAACATTTCCGCTCTTTTAGAGAAGTTTGAAAACGTAGACAGGCTGAAAACGGGAGCTTTTGGTCTATTTGCTGTGGCAGGGCACAGAGCAGATTTTTTGTTTTTGCAGCTGCGTTCTACCTTAAAAGAGATCATTGACCTAGAACGTGCATTGGATTGTGTGGGAGAAGATCTATTTGTTCGATCCCATTCGTTTGTATCGGTAGTAGAGCTTAGCGATTACACACAGGATTCTTCATCCGAGCTTTCTGCAAAACAGCAGCAAGCGATTCAAGCGCGTCTCTTTCCGGTGCTGCCTGCTACCAAATATGTCTGCTTTTATCCCATGAATAAGCTACGACAACAGGGCAGTAACTGGTATTTGCTCCCGCTGCAAGAGCGTCAAAAACTGATGAAAGAGCATGGAATGTCCGGCAGAAAATTTGCTGGACGTGTGACACAAATGATCTCAGGAGCCATGGGTTTGGATGATTGGGAGTGGGGCGTAACCCTATTTGCTGACAACCCTGTCACGTTTAAGCAGGTGGTTGCAACCATGCGTTTTGATGAAGTCAGTGCGCGTTACGGAGAGTTTGGTCCTTTTTACGTAGGCAATCGCATCCATGTAGAGCAATTTCTCCATTTGTTTGATCATGAAGATTCTGTTGCATAGGAAAAATGTGCTGTCATGATTTCTCCTTCTGCTTCGCCTCCTTGGTGCTATGCCCTTATCGATACGCAGGCACTGCAGCATAATTTAGCTGTTATTCAAAAGCATTGCTCCCGTGAACATGTTGTGGCCATGCTCAAAAGCAATGCCTATGGGCATGGAGCCGTTGGCGTTGCTCAGCTGCTGCAGCGTGCAGGTGTGAGTCGGTTTGGTGTGGCGACATTACAAGAGGCTGTGCAGCTGCGTGAGGCGGGAATCACAGGAACCATTTTGTTGTCGGGTGCAGGCTGGTTGCTGCAAACAGAAGAACTCATTGCACGACGCATTATTCCTTTGGTTTCTGATGTTGCGGAACTGTCTGTTATTGCTGACCATGTGCGCCGTAGCTGTGTAGATGGGGCCTACACTGTACATCTTAAAGTGGATACGGGCATGTCGCGTATGGGGGTTGTGTTTCGTGAAAAAAATCCTGGTTTATTCGTGTCGGTTTTACAACAGCTACGACATTCCGAGCGGTTAAAACTGCAGGGAATGTGCACACATTTTGCCGATGCAGATATGAAAAATTCCCAGGCCATGCTTGAGCAGATGCGTCTGTTTGCTTGTGCTGTGCAGTTGGCGCGCCAAGAGGGTTTGCACCCTACAGTGTTACATATGGCTAACAGCGCAGCCATTTTGCAAGGCTACTGCCGAGAAGAGCAGCACACAAACACACAGCCCCCAAAAAACAGTAAACAACTTTCTGGAGTGAGTCATGCAGCAGTTTTGAAGCAGCCCGAATGGTGGGTTCGCCCTGGCGGCGCTTTGTATGGTTTGAATCCCATGGGTGATGGTGAAAGTTGTCATCTAAAACCCGTTTTGTCTTGGAAAGCTCCCATTGTGTTGCGTAAATGTGTAAAAAAAGGCAGTCGTGTGGGCTATGCAAGTACATGGACAGCCAGGCGTGAGACGCAAATCGCTGTTTTAGCAGTGGGGTATGGTGACGGTTACAAACGGCTATTGTCCAATCGAGGGCATGTGTTGATTGGCGGGTTGCCCGCGCCCATTGTGGGTCGTATCTCTATGGATCTCACCACGGTGGATGTGACAGATATCTACGGCCAATTGGGGCCAGACAGCTGCGCCATGGGTGTGACAGCAACCCTACTGGGGCAAGAGGGGAAACACTGTATTATGGCATGGGACTTGGCCCGTTTATGTGACACGATTCCCTATGAAATTTGTACTTCGATTGCCTCGCGCGTGCCGCGTTTTTATGCGGGCCATGACTTCGATCTAAATTGCAATATCCAGAAGTCAGTCGTGTTTGTGAAATATATCTAAAATATACGGATACGAGGACCGAAAAGGCGTTGTGCCGAATTTTT
>JBCCES010000235.1:0-2099 GCA_039030115.1 Myxococcota bacterium | reverse complement strand
CCTGTTGGCAACAGCTTGTTTCTAGAGGGGGCCGCACTCGTTCCTTATGAACGCGGATCAGATACTCGCTTAGATCAAAGATTGCGCCTCGTATACCGGATTTTGGAGCAATGACAAAATCGGGAATGCGCATTCTTACCCTTGTTGCGTTCCTATGTAGTGGTTTATGTTACGCCTCTCAAACAGATGTAAACAGATGTAAAAATATACAAATTCAAATAACAAATCCGTTGGATAAAGATGAAACAAATGAATTAAGAGAGTATCTGGACATTTTCACAGGGGAACCATGTCAACAAGAAACAGCTCAAAACGCTCAACAACAATTGTTCTCATTAGGACGTTATCGCCATATTCAATGTTTTGTTGCACAAAAAGATCCAACGCAACTGATATGCGATCTGCAGCGATTTCCCGCCGTGAGGCGTCTGCATTTTGAAGGGCTACCTCTGTCCATCTCTGCAAGACACATCAAACGCAGGTTGGTCTCAACTGCGGGGCAACTGTGGCGTAACAATCCTCGCGTTGTCAAACAGCTACAACAACAAGTACAACAACTGCTGCGACGCAAAGGATACGAACACGCTGTTGTTCATATTTCCACTAAGCCTTTAGCCAACAACAGCATGGTCGATGTGGTGATCCATGTACAGGCCGGCTACTACACTCGAGTACGGCAGGTCATTGTTCAGGGAGAAACCCCCATTGAAACGAAACGGGTACAATATATGTTTCGTAACATGTGTCGATCCCTATCGGGTTTATGGGACGCATTCTCTGGAGCAACTTTTGCTTGCTATTCCAAAGAAAAAGAACGCTACACACTAGAAAAATTACGAAAAAAACTCGATCAACTTGGCTACATACAAGCAGTCGTTCATACAGAGATTATAAAACCTTCCATGCAACAGCAAGCGCAATCGATCGGTTGTCTTATTCGTGAAAAACAAAATCAAAAGCCCTTCGGACGTTGTGTCGATTTGCGCGTCTCCATCCATCAAGGTCCTCGTTTGGTTTCTAAAATTGTCTTAAGTCAAGGCCAAAGCTTGCAGCTGAACAAAGCAGGTCGTTTCTTTCGCTCTTTATTTGCTGTGGAATTTTTCTCTAGAGGCTTGGGTCGCTCCCCGGCAGGGGGAAAATGGCCATCGGATCAGACCATTTTAATGCATCAACTGCATCAATCGATGACATTTAAACAAAACCGTGTCGTCAACGAACAAGAAGCTCAACGTTCAGCTGTAGCCATGAAAGAAGTTCTCAGCAAACGAGGGTATTTGAACGCAGATGTTCGTCCATTACCCATCGTTCGCACGCCCGAAGAGATCCATGTTGGGTTTATCGTGGACCCCCGAATCCCTACCCCAGTGACACAAATACGCATTGTTGGATCTCCTCACCCTATTTCACCCAACACACTCGCTCGCAGAGCAAAACTGGATATTCGAACACGCGGGGGCTTGCGAAACGGCCACCTCACTGAATCTATGCTGCAACAAGACACGCAACGTGTACAAACTTACTATCGCGACCGAGGTTACCCATCTGCCCATGTTCATAGTTCCGTGCAAATGAACAACACGGGACAAGCCACTGTGGTGTACAAAGTGCATCCAGGACAGATGCATCGCATCAAGCATGTTCGTATCATCGGCAGCACGGACTATCTGGTAAAAGAAGCCCTTAAACACCTCGCCAACTGCAAGCACCCTCGCTCAAAAAGCTCTAAACAGATCAAAAAGGCAAAAACCGCTGTGCAAGCGGGTCAACTATGCCGTGGCAGCTTTTATTTACCTCACAAATTAAAAGAAGACACTGATCACATTATTCAAGTGCACAAAGAAAACGGTTATGAAAATGTATTGGTGAAAACCGAAGTAGACGACTCAAATCCCAATGCAATTACCCTTTCATTTTTTGTAAACACACCGAGTGGGAACCGCATTCAACGCACCTATTTAAAAAACATCTTCGTAGAAGGCAATCAAAAAACAAACAAAAGTATTTTATAGCGCCACATCGTACTTTACAAACAAGACAAAATCACACCGAAAGATGAAGACAAAGGAGTCGAGTTGCTGGGGCACAGTGGTATATTTTCT
>JBCCES010000234.1:0-2110 GCA_039030115.1 Myxococcota bacterium | reverse complement strand
CGTGTCATGGTGAGCTCTCATCAGGCGAAAGAGAAGTTTTTTGAGCAGGTCACTCTAGCCAACCCTCAACAGCAAGATGCCCTCAAACGTTTGGAGGGAATCACTGTGTAGTCAGAATGGAACACAAAATTTTTTTGAATATCCAGATTCGACGGGGGTGAAGTGCTTGATTGTTAGTGGAACTTCAGTTCTAATTGAAGATACGGACGATGTCTGTGGCAATACACAATTGTGCAGCTGCTGCAGTGCTTGTGCTTTGGAAAAAGTTTCGGGTCCAATACAGCAAAGACGCGCGTAAATGTGTTGTGGGAGGGAATGCCATGCATGCGAGCATGTTGCATAGACACCTGCTTGCCACGTAAAGTGTGGCAAAATCAACCGCATCTCTACTCATGTAGTAAGCACCTGAAGATGCCTTTATATGCTTTTTTTAATGCGTCGGCCCTGGGTGGTAGCGATTCAGTTTGACAAAAATGGCGTTTCGCTTTACACTAAAAACATTGTTAAAGAGTAAATGAAAAGTAAGATCAGGAGGAAATATGTTGAGTAAAAGATGGGAGAAAACATGTTAAATAAGAAAAATTTAAAAACGCGGTTAATTTGTTTCACGTTAATCTTGTCAGGATGTAGCTATGTTTCGCCGTCAATAAATAGTGAGCAACAGCCCTCGCGGCAGCAACAGCAGGCATCGCTAACCGTGCGAGATATAGCCAACCGCTTTGCTAAAGTCATGCCAACATACAAGCTGACAGGCCCCAAACGAGATTTGCAGCAGCTACAAAGTGATTTTGAAAAGGTGTTTTCCTCGCAAACAAACGCCAGCCGCGCTGTTTGTGGTGATAACAAAGACTGCTTAGGTTACGTAGCCAATTCGATTCAGTTTGGTTTGGTGAAAAACCGTCTTTTTAGGTTTTTGCAGCAGTGCAAAAAACAGGCAAAAGGTGGTTTTGTGGCGCTATACTCACAAGGAAACGGCTTTTCTGTTGAAGTCAAAAACGCAAAGAGCCAACCTGTGTGCCAAGTCGACATTACATCAGTGAAAGCGCTGTTTAGCTGGCAAGAAAAGGGCAATAATCTTGCACCACGTTTAGTAAAATTGGGTGTTAACCTCCTGCCAAGCTCTGCCAACGTATTGGTAGACGGTGTAAAGCTGCAAAATCAGAAGGAGTACAACATGCTACTAGGCACATGGCTATTCAGTGCCAAACAGCCCTACAGCGTTGAGGTGGAGTTCAGCTCCAACAAAACCAACAAACTGGTAGATGTACGGTTAAAAAGCGATGAAATATCTAAAGTTGTCATGAACTGGAGAGGATTGACTGCCAGACAGCAAAAAGAGCAGCTCGAACAGAATAATGCCAACCTCCAAGACCAGCTCGAAAAGGTAAAGAAAAGCTTGCGGGAAGAGATAGAAAACAAAGATACGCTTGCGCAGGATGTCCAAGAAAAAATAGAGGAGTTAAACAACATAGAAGAGCAGTTGCGGCAGACGCAAACGCGCGAAACAGTGACAGGTAGAAGAGAAGCAGCAGCAAATGCAAGAGCAAATGCAGCTGAACAAGCACAACGCGCTGTAGAGGCTGAAGTTCGTCGCCTGAGGCAGCTGCAAGCAGCAAATCCCAATAACGGTGGCCAGCAAAGAGGCAACGGTGCCCAAAACCGTCATGTTGCTAACCAAGGAATCAATCGTCGTGCAGCTGCTAACAATTTGGCCGATATGCTCGCTCGTCGTAATCATGCTGGACAGCAGGATCATGGTGCTCAGCAAAACGGCGATAATGCTGCAGGACCTGCGCCGGCGGTGGGGTTAAATGGCCCTGCTCCTGCGCCGCAGCGGCAACCAAATAATCCCTTTGCAGGTGTCATGGAGCAGCTTCGAAGACGAGCGAATCAGGGCGACGGCAACAACAATAACAACGATGACGCTGCCAATGCAAATGTGCAGGCAGACGCGCAGGTTGATCAAGAGGCGCAGCAGCAAGCGGAGATAAATAGGCTTCGTGAAAGAATCGCAGCAAGGCGGGAGAATCGGCTTAGGGGAGCAACAATTGCTGAATTTTCAGGAGTTGTGGACATAATAAATCAATTGTTGCTTCCTTATCATTTACAT
>JBCCES010000233.1:0-2113 GCA_039030115.1 Myxococcota bacterium | reverse complement strand
GGCTTCGTACGCCTACAGTTCCGGCCAGACACCACGACCTATGACCCGACTGTACAACCCAATACGAAATATGACACGACATACAATTTGATTTATAAAAGACAGCCAAAAAACCGGTCAGAAACTTTTTTTCATCGTTGCTGTACTGCGCATAGGGCTTGCTCTCGATGAGTTGAAAGGCTTTGTCATACAGCGGTCGAATATCAGCAAGCTTTTTAACCCCTAGGTACCCATACTTAATCAATTCAGTAAATGCAAGCTGTTGTGGCTCACTGCCGTAGGGAACTTTTATAATAAATTCTGACAACATCGATGCCGGGTCTTTGTGCGATGCTGATATTATTTTGATGATATTTTTAGCTGTTTTTATGTCTATACCTTCTTTGACTAATTTGAGCAGTTCTTTATCTCTGCACTTGAGGGCATGTTTGTCTGCAAGATATTCTCTAATAGCATCTTGTTTTTCCTGATCTCCTTTTGGTTCGACAAAAAGGGTTACCGCATCACTATCGTTAAGACGCCCGCCTAGTTTTTCCAGTAAAAAAATTGCTAACTTCACAGTGCGTTCTTGTTGAATATAACGCAATGATTCTTTGGAAGAAAGTTTAATATAACCTACTGTTTTATAGATTGTTTCTCTTGTTTGTTTATCTTTAATATCTTTTGTGGCATTAAACAGCTCCCTGGCGCAAAATGTGGATGCTTTTTTAATGCAGTTGTGCTTGTCGCCATGTTTCTGAATTTCAGCTACGGCGTCGTTGCACATCTCCTTCGTAATGTATTTTTGCGAGCATACAGCACCTGCTGTGTCACCGGTGCTCGGACCTTGAAGGCGCGGCGTTACTGACTCCCCCGGTAGAGTAGTGCCTGGGCTAGGGTAATAGGAATAGGGGCTGTTAAAGGTTTTTGTCTGATTGCCGTTCGGATCTCCTGCACAGCCGATGGATATAAGCAAAATAAAAGATAGCAATTTTAGTCTCATTTTTATCACCTCATATTTATTATAATGCGTACAGCAAAAATTGCAAGAGCTTGCATGAGCCTACATTTGGCACTCATGGGAGTGATATTTGGCAAGGTATATGCGAAGACTATAAGAATCATATGCAGAATGTGAGATAAAAAGCGCTGCAAAACGCCGATGAAACTGTTAATGCAAAATAGAAACGCTAGTTTCAGTTGCCTGTGCTCATTGCAAATTTGTTAAGATTAAGTCGCTTGGCTATGTGCTAGACGGCTGCGTAAGCTTGGTGTGGGCAATGGCAACCTGTTTGCCGGCAAAAGCTAGCCCCAAAGCGATGATTGGCTTGACGCCGCGTTTGGTCAACTCAACATGATATTGTTTATCCTGAATCTGCTGCAGCGCTTGTTGTGCAGTGTCGTTGAGTGATGTGGGGTCACCGATGCAGGTTTTAAACTCCATTACAAAACCGGGCAGTGTTTTGTCTTTAGGCTCAAGCGCCAAATCGTAGCGGCCCAGGCCGCTTTCGCGTTGTGAATCGACAATATAGCGGTCTTGCAGATGCTGCATCATGCCTAGTACGAAGCCATGGTAGAAGCGCTCGGGCTGCTCGCCGCCCTGGTCAAAATAACTCACGCTTTGCAGTGCAAATCGGGCAAAATAGTCGGCAAACTCCTGTACCTGTCCTTGGACTAAAGTTTCAACCAGCTTGACACCGCTAATACCTCGAGCAGGCCCCGTTAGCCATTCGGTCACCAAACCGGTGTACAACCGCTTTACTTCGTTGTTGGGAATGCATAACTGCACAATTTTATTATCTGCATCAGGGTTTTCGCGCGCTTGCGCAGCCGTAAGATAGCCGCTTGCCAGCAGTAGCTCCCAAAGATTTTTGGGGTCTCTTCTCATTTCACGCAGCGGCACATGCTCTTTGACAAACTGTGTTGTGGTGTGATGCGCTGCTGCAGATAGCAGCTCGTGTAGCCCCTCTTTCACCTCGGCATCGGCTTGCGTAAGCAGCTGGCGAATCAAGCTGATGCCGAGGTGAAAGAGGGGCTACACGAGCTGCTATCTGCAGCAGCGCATCACACCACAACACAGTTTGTCAAAGAGCATGTGCCGCTGCGTGAAATGAGAAGAGACCCCAAAAATCTT
>JBCCES010000232.1:0-2126 GCA_039030115.1 Myxococcota bacterium | reverse complement strand
GTTGTGTTGATGTGTACAGGTTTACTGAGAAAGGCAGCTACCTCTTGCGAAATCAGCCGAGCAATAAGGCGAGGCTGTGCTGCTTGCTGTAGGAGATCTGCAACCCATTGACCGAGTTCTAAAGCTGGTTCGCAAAGAGATTTTTTTTGTAGGCATCCCAGCATACTTGTGGGTTGCCCGCAGGGGCAGATCTCGTTGCTGAGTAACTGAACAAGATCTGTTTTTTGTTGATGTGTCAGAGAGTCTATTTGTAGCGCATCAAGCCCAGTAGAGGATGTTTGTTTTTGTGTAGATCGCTTTTCACTTCGTTTAGAAGAAGCAGGTGCAAGAGCTTTTGAAAGTGGAGCAGATTTCTGCTTACAGCAGCTATGCATGCAGCCCATTTGCATGGCAGGGACCGATAATATAGCGAACGCAAAAACAATATTTCGTACGTAACCGCTCATCCCTAAACCCGCGGTGCCATTTCTATTTGCTGTCATTATGATCCTTTTGTCTAAAATCCACAAGGCCTTACATGGATTCGCTCAGATTTTTCAACTTGCCTGTGTTCAACAGGTTAAGTTTGTATGATTCTTCCATTGAAAAATGATCTACTGCTACATGCTTCTTGCATTTATTATTAGAGTAATATTATGATATTTAATTTCTTTAATAAGTTACTAAAATAAGAATTTTTTGAATTAGAGACTTGACCATGAATATATATCGTGTAGAATCTTTGTAAGTTTTTGGAGGAGTTTTTGTAAAGGGTAGATTGCTTTTTAGCTCGCCAGAAAAGAATTAAATATTTGTTTTATTATTGAGTTTTATCTCAAAAAGACGATTTTTTAATGATTGGATTTGTTTATGAAATGGTTGCGTTTTAGTGTGTTTGTTATTTTGAGTTTATGTTTGACAGGATGTGAAGGTAAACCTGACTGCACAAACAGCATTCCTTTGGTCTCTTATGAGAATGACGGCGATCCGTTAGTACAGCCTCGGGTGGTGGTACGTGAGCTCACACGATCAAATCCTGCTGCATACTCCCTCGCCATACACGTGGGTGATCCCGCCAACCCTCAGCAGGTGTCTGTCGTGCCCGACACCGGAAGCTCTGCATTGGTATTGCAGGGAAAAGATTGTATAGGGTGTTTTGCTAATACGCGTTACGCTCCAAGTGGGTTAGCAACTGTACTGCCTGGGACAGCACAACTGATCTATGGATCGGGTCAAGCCGAAGTGCAACGAGTGCAAGATCACATCTGCTGGCCTAAAACGGACGTTGCATTTCCAATGGAGTTCAACGTCATGACTAAAAGCGAACATTTACCGAGTGTGCTTGGTTTAGCTTATGCAAGTTTGCTTGAGCCGGTGAAATTTGAGACGGTTGCTGATCAAAATCCCTTGACGCACACATTTTTGGGGGAGCTGTTTAACCATGCACAACTGCCTAGGCGGTTTTCGTTGTTGCTGTGTGGTTTGTGTGGTGGTAGTCGTTTCATTGTAGGAGACGAAACAGCGACGGGGCGTATCCATCATAGCGACGTTCGACAATGGACTTCGGTGACGAAACAGGCTTACTACTCAGTGCCAGCCCAATCCCTTTGGTGGGTAGCCAGCAACAAGAGAAGTAAGCTGGGAGATTTTTTCGATTCCCGTTTGTCGGATGACCATCGTGATCGAGTGATTTTGGATAGTGGTAGCACGTTTTTGGTGTTGCCGCCCCACATGGCAAGCAATTTAGCGCGGCTTTTGAGTCGTATCGCAACAAAAAATCGCATGGTATTGCCCAAAGGTTTTTGGGGTGTTCAACGTGGATCTCCCGCTGTGTTGGTCAAGCAACGGCACTTGGACTTGAGCAAGTTTCCTGATTTAGAGATTGTGCTGTCGGGCGGCAATTTTGTTGATTCCACTATTGCTGTGCACAGGAGCGATGGCACGATCACACTGCGTATCAAGCCTCAGCAATACTTGCAAGAGATGAAAAAAGGTAAGCGAACTTTTGCGGTGCGTGCCGGTGAGTCTCTTTTTATCTTAGGGTTGCCGTTGTTGGAAAGTTACTTGACGATCTTTGATCTGGAGAACCATACTGTCGGTTTTGCAGACAATGAGAACTTGTGCTGCTCGTGTGGTGGGTAGATGAG
>JBCCES010000231.1:0-2131 GCA_039030115.1 Myxococcota bacterium | reverse complement strand
CAGAAAATCAGTTAAAAAGGCATTCGTTCGCTAGCTGTTTGCGCTTACCCCTATATGCGCTTTGCAGCTTGAGCTCCCTTTACCCACAGAACATGTTCTGGTTATTGGGGAAGATAGCGTACGACCCACTTTCAACCTGTTTTCGTTTCAAACCCCGACCCGCAACATAGCATACCATGCCTTTACAAACTTCGCGACTCAGAACCGAGGTCGTCATCCTTGGTTCGGGCTTTGCAGGAAGTCTGCTCGCGCTTTTGCTCAACAAAATTGGGCGCAAGGCCATCATCATCGATAAAGCCAGACACCCTAGATTTGCTATCGGCGAGTCATCTACGCCCATGGCAAACATGATTCTAGGGGCTCTCGCTAATCGTTATAATCTGCCGGCGCTCACACCACTTACTACCTTCGGCACCTGGCGCGATACCTATCCACATCTCGTAAACGGTCGTAAAAGAGGGTTTAGCTATTTCCAACACGAGAAGGATGAACCCTTTAAGCCTGCCAACAACCATAGCAATGAGTTGCTCGTCACGGCAAGTACGGATAATTATCGATGTGACACCCATTGGCTGCGTGCTGATATCGACCACTTCCTTTTCCAAGAGGTGCAAAAGGCCGGCGTTCAGGTTTTCGACAATACTTTGGTTCAAGCGTTATCAACCGATCCATCGAACGCTGACACATGGCAAGTACAAGCCCAAAATAATGAGCAAGAGCTCTCCATTGAGGCCGCATTTGTTATAGATGCAACAGGAGAGGCGGGGTTGGTAGCCAGACATCTAGACCTACCTGACTTAACCGATCAGCTACAAACCCACTCACACGCCATTTTCTCACACTTTGTTGGGTTGCCCACATGGCACGACTTCTCGACGGCCCTTGGCGCAGACACAACCGATTATCCGTTTTTTTGTGATGATGCTGCTGTTCACCAGTGTATCGATCATGGCTGGATGTGGATGCTGCGTTTTATTGATGGTAGAGTGAGTGCCGGATTTGCGCTGGATTGTACCCAATATCGTCCTAATTACTCTGTGCAGCCTGAATCGGATTGGGCATCTCTCATTGCACATTATCCAACCCTGCAGCATCTATTTTCTAAAGCGAAGCTCGCTGAAACACCCGGAAAGCTGTATCGCACAGGCCGGCTGCAACGATTATGGGGCAAGACTGCAGGAAAAAACTGGGCACTTCTGCCCCACACGGCTGGATTCATCGATCCGATGCACAGTACAGGAATTGCGCATTCCCTCAGCGGTATTGAACAACTCGTTTCCATTATGGAGATGTACTGGGGTAGCGACAAATTGGAGCTTGCACTTCAACAATACAACAACAGACTCATCAGAGAGTTAAAATTTATCGACCTGCTGGTTGCCGGCTGTTATCCTTGTATGGGTAATTTTGATCTACTAACCAGCTACACCATGCTTTACTTTGCAGCTGCGATAACCTATGAAGAGCGGCGTATGGGTTGAGTATGTTTGGGCCAACACTGCTGGACTTGTCATATAACGTTGGCAAGAGTTTGTCCGACATTGCGTACATCTTCACCACACGCAGTGTAGGTTACGTCGTGGGCAGTATCGTGAGTGGTTTGCTGTTTGATCGCTACGACGCAAACATGCTTCTTGGCGTCAGTCTGTTGTTCACCGGATTCGGTAAGCTCAACTCACGTCTCTGCTCTTCTTCTCCTCATTCCCAAGTTTGCTGTTATCTTCCGGTGTTTTTCATGTGCTGTGTGGAGTGCCTTTGGTGGGTTTAACTTGTTGCCAAGCGAGCATCCTTGCTTGCCCTTGCGTTTTGTCTCCTCATATGCTGGCCATTCTCGTTTTCTTGTGAATTCAATCGGCTCGTAGAAGATTGGTCGCACAGGCACACACTTGAGTGGTTTTAATTGTTCTTCTCAGTGCTGGCTTTTTCCGTCAGTGGTTCTTATTTTTTGTCTTATTTCATGTTTTCTCTGTCTGTCTGTCTGTCGGTGTGTTCGTTTGCCTGTCTGTTAGCCTGTCTGTATATCTGTCTATCTGTCCGTTTGGCGCGCTGTTTGATGGCAATAGATTACTGGATCACAGCGCAGAAAACACGCGTTGCACGATGGGTGAAGCCTTGGTTGAGGGCACTGTTG
>JBCCES010000230.1:0-2144 GCA_039030115.1 Myxococcota bacterium | reverse complement strand
TTGTTGCAACGGCAACGTGGCCTGAGCCGTTATGTTCAGGCAACTCGTGTAACCCGCCTGCAAGCGTAAGCGCGCCGCATGGGCGATCATCACAGCGTTGTCGGTGCAATGTTTTATCTTGGGCAAGCAAATTGAGATTCCCCGCTTTTGCCCCCGCAAGACAGCTTGCTGTCGCAACAAAGGATTGGCAGCCACGCCACCGCCCAATACCAATGCCGTGATGCCCGTGCGATGGCAGGCCAAAAAAGCTTTATCAAGCAAAGCTTGCACAATGGCCTGACGAACCCCAGCACACACATCACACAGCAATTGCCCCTCAATGCGACCCTGCTCTTGTTGTAGCTGCACAATGCGGTTGCGCACCGCTGTTTTGAGCCCCGAAAAAGAGTAATCAAGTGTAGACGACGCACTCATGGCAACGGGAAAAACCCACCGCGTGGGATCTCCTTGCGCTGCATATTTGTCAATGATTGGGCCTCCTGGATAGGGTAACCCCAGCATTTTTGCCGTTTTATCAAAGGCCTCGCCCGCTGCATCGTCTCGCGTGCACCCCAGGGTTTCAAACTGCCAATGCTCACCACAAACATACAGCGCCGAGTGGCCTCCCGAAGCAATCAAAGCAATAAAAGGGGGCTTCGGATAGTCTTGTTGCGTGCAGCTTGCCGCAATGTGCCCTTCAATGTGGTGCACGCCAATGAAAGGAATGTTACATGCCTGAGCAAACCCTTTGGCAAACTGCACCCCTACCAACAATGAACCGATAAGCCCAGGGGCACAGGTAACAGCTACATGGGTGATGTTGCTAGGCGACAGTTGGGCCTTTTGCAAGGCTTGCTGCACCACGTGCACAACCTGCACAAGATGCTGCCGAGAGGCAATTTCAGGAACTACTCCCTTATAAGGAGCATGTTGATCCGTCTGGCTGGCCACCACATCGGCCAATACCTTGCCGTTTTGTGTACAGATGGCTGCTGCACTGTCATCGCAGCTGGTTTCAATGGCTAGCAACATCTCTAACAAGAAAGTTGGTTGTCTTTTGACTTGTGTGTCGCCAACAAACGATCGTGTAAAATTTGCAAAGTCTGTTGCCCTTGCTGCATGGGAACAAACACACTGGCTCGTAAAGGATTGCAACATGTGGCTTGCACACGCACGCCTTGCTGTTGCAAAACATCTAAGACCACAGGCATATGCCTCACAACTTGGCCCGCACTCACCCACGACACAGCTGCCACAAAGGGCCCCTCTTTCACTGTGTCTGGCCAGGTAGGCCAGGTGATGTTTTGCCGCAAGGGTTTTTGCAAAAACATCCATGGTTCACCCTTCAACACACCCTGCGCACTCACGGCATGAAATACCCTTAGCCCCTCACGCTGTACCTGCAGCAACACAGCGCTGAACGCTTGGGGATCGTGAATCACGAGGCTGCACAATTCACCGATATGGCTCAAAGCAACCACCTCTTGCCGTTGATCTGTTTTTCGGGCGTCTACAACGGTTCCCGGTCGACTGTTTCCTGTTTGATAGGCATAAAGGGGAACATTGTGCTGTGCAGCCAGCTTCACCGCCTGGGTGTTGAGCACCTGAGCACCGCTGGCGGTCAATTCACCCATGGTGTCAAAGTGCACCTGAGACAATAATTTTGCCTGGGGAACCACACGGGGATCGGCTGTATACACGCCCTGTACATCGGAATAAATCTCACATCGGCAAGCTCCTAAAGCAGCTGCTAAAGCAACAGCTGTTGCATCGGAGCCGCCTCGTTGCAGTGTGGTGATTTCCCGATCGGGCGAAACCCCCTGAAACCCCGCAACGATCACCACCTTGCCTTGTTGCAGTTGCTGCAGCACACGAACAGGACGAACATCTACAATATGAGCTGCCGTGTGCACACCATCGGTCAAAATGCCCGACTGGCTGCCTGTAAAGCTCACGCAAGGCACATGCAGCTCATGCAACGCCATGGCAAGCAAAGCCATGCTCATGCGCTCGCCGCATGTAAGTAGCATGTCTAACTCCCGTGCTGCAGGGCGAGAAGAGACCGATTTGGCCTGAGACAAAAGAGCATTTGTGGTGTCTCCCATAGCCGAAACCACCACACACAAGCGCTGGCCTTGTTGATGGCGCTTTTGAATCAAACGGGC
>JBCCES010000229.1:0-2151 GCA_039030115.1 Myxococcota bacterium | reverse complement strand
TTTTTTTGTGTATCAGGGCATTGACGCTCAATCTGTTTGAGCAGTCGGTAAAAATAGTTTTTTACACAAGAGATTGATTGTTGCACAATAGAAGAACAGCTAGATAGTAAAAACAGATTTTTTGTCGTTTTGTCACGTTTTTGGGTTGGAGTTGCTGGTTTTGCAAGCCGATGCAACGGCCGCCTTTTTGTTGCAAAAGGCGATGCCCAGTCTGATGATGCGGGGCGGTGGGTAGTCTTGAAATTCCGCTGCATACTTTTTCTGTTCAATCTGCTGCAGCGCCGTGTGGGCCGCTTGTTGCAGTTGATCTTCTGCGTCAGCGATTTTGAACTCCATGACAATGCCGGGCAATCGGGCATCTTGCACCATGGGAATCAGCAATAAATCGGGCCGTCCCAGCCCGCTTTCGCGGTTGGAGCGCACTTTGTAATTGCCGCTTAGATGCGAAAGCAAGCCCAAAATAAACAGATGGTAACTGTTTTCGGATGCGGCGGTGTCGTAAAAGCTGAGATTGCACAGCAGCAGGGTGTTGAGTTTTTGGCTAAACGTGTTGGTATTGCCTGCAAGCAGCGCCTGTAACATCTCCGGCAGAGCGTTGCTAGGAATCTCTTTCAACCAACTTTTGACCATGCGCTGAAAGGCGATGTGCACCTCCTGATTGGGTACGCGCAGTGTAGCCTGTTTGCCAATCACTCCTTGTATGGTGTCTACAGCAGTTACATAACCACTGGTCAGCACAATGCTCCACAGCCCTTCCCCAAACTTTTGCAACTCCCGCAGCGGCAAATTATCGGCCACATCTCGTTCAATGGTTTGTCCTCGCAGCAGGGTTTCAATGGCTTGTTTGTCCCATGTGCTGCTTTTGTCTACAAGATGTTCAATGAGTCCTGTGCTACCGGTGTTAACCCAATACTCTTTGGGGTGACGTGTCGGGTTGGCCACATAGCTCACAACAGACCAAGGATTGTATATCGTCACAGGACGATCCTCGCCAAACAGATAGCCATCGTACCATTGCGACACCGCTGTCAATGTGTGCTGCAGCTGCCGTTGTTGCAACAGCTGCTGTACTTCGGCTGGCGTGAAGCCAAAAAACCGTGCGAAGCGATCATCCATCACTCCGTAGACCCCTAGATTATTGAGGTCTGAAAAGATATCCTCTTTCGCAACCCGTAGAATTCCCGTGATGACCGCCTTGTGCAAAAAGGGATCGTTGCCTTTGAGGGCCCTGCCGAACAAAGCACGCATAAAGGTTATCATCTGGCTGTAGTAGCTACCTTGATTGCGGATATCGCTTTTATCTTGCTGCGACTGCATATAGGCTTGGTGAATGGGGGTGTCGTATTCATCTAGGCACAGCCAAACAGACTGCTTATGGTGTAGCGTGAGCAGCTTACAAAGCAGTTGCAAAGCGTTTTTCCAGTCGCTTTGTTCGGCTTGATCAGGGCTTAAGATGCGTGTCCATTGGCGGCGCTCTTCATCACCAAATCCGGCAATGTCAAACTGCTTGCACTCGGGGTGTCGATCAATCTCTTTGCCAATCACACTGCAAAGGTCTTTATAGGCTTCTGGCCAGCTTGTTGCTTTGATATCCTTAAATGTCAACGAGATGACAGGGTATTTACCCTGATGCTGCAGTGCTTGCTGATCTTGAGCAATGAGTAACCCATCAAACAAACGGGACTGTCCCGTTGAATCAGTGGAGTCATGGCTCAAGGTTTCAAAAAAATATCGCAGCATGCTTAAATTGATGGTTTTTCCAAACCGGCGCGGACGGGTGAGCAGTACAACATCGTCATCGCAGTACAAAATTTCTTGAATCAACAAGCTTTTGTCCACAAAACAGCGTTTTTGCTGCACCATTTTGGCAAAGTCTGACATGCCACGCGGCAGCAAACCTTCGGGATTGACAATATGCGCCTCATTCATACTTAAAGTATTTCACACAAACCGATGCGCTGCCAGAACGATCAGTATGATCGTACGCTGAGCAGTTTGCTCTAAGCGATCGCTTCTAAATATGGATACCAACGTGTTGCCCTCTCTGTGCCGCTGGAGTTTTGCTGCTCTGAATTGTTTCTATTGCACTGGGTGCACAAAACATGCGTGTGGGGCGGTTGTGGTTTCATGTGCGCAAGGGGCGAGAAAGTG
>JBCCES010000228.1:0-2168 GCA_039030115.1 Myxococcota bacterium | reverse complement strand
GTTATCGGCTAGACCACTTGTCGTCTGTATCTCCTTGAATTTATCCTCTGAAGTATGCAACCTATTGGCTGTGTTCTGGACGGCATTGACCAGAGCGGTTCTCTTACCAACGTTCCCAGCATTGAAGGCTACTACTTTTTTATTTACTGCGTCTAGTGCGTTATTGATTTGTGTTAAGGCGGTACCCCTCACGGCAGCATCCGTGTTTTCTGCGTCATTTTTAGCGTCACCAACTTTTGTAGCGAGTACGACGAGGTCTGCAACAGTTGTTGGGCTGAAAGCGTGTCCCCCCCTAGAGCAACGTTATCGACGACGTAAGCGGTACCGTTCAGGTGAGTTTTGATGGCTGTGATTTGCGTAGTGATGTCACCAGCACGTGTTGTCATGGTTGCGGCTTGAGTGTTGATGTCGCCGTTGATGTTGAAGTTGTTGTTGAGTCCGATTGCGGTTTGGAGTTGTTTGAACTTGGTTTCTGCGTCGTTTAATTTAGCGGTTTGTGCTACAGATGCGACGGCATGATTTTTAGCATCATCGATTTGATTGGCTAACCGTCCGAGCTGCCCACCGTCTGTTGGGCGCGGTAATTTGTGTTATACTATAAGTAGGGTTTATCTATGCTCAGACACAACGAGGGGATGTTTTTAGATCCCAAAAACGATTTGGCGTTTCGCAAGCTCTTTGGGCAGCAAAAGAGTGCTCCGCGTCTGATCAGTTTAATTAACAGCATATTGCGCTTGGAGGGTGAACGCCGTGTTCAATCTGTGCAGCTGCTCGATCCCATCAATGCGCCTGAATTGAGTGGTTTTAAAGAGACTGTTGTGGATGTGCGATGTGTCGATGAGCGCGGTGTGCACTACACCGTAGAGATGCAGGTGTGGACCGACAAACACTTTGCGAAACGGGTGTTGTACTATGCATGCCATAGCTATATTCGGCAGCTCAAAGCAGGGGAGCAGTACCCTAAGCTCAACCAGGTGATTTGCATTGCCTTGATGAACTTTAAGCTGTTTCCGACCGACAACTGTCTATCGAAGCATATGATTTTAGACAAAGAGACCGGTTTGCATCTGCTGAAAGATTTTATTTTTGTGTTTGCCGAGCTGCCAAAGTTTACCAAGAAGCTCGATGAGCTAGACAGTGAGCTCGATGAGTGGCTCTATTTTTTTTGTCATGCTGATCATTTGCGCCAAGCTCCCCAGCAACTGCATGCTGCGAGTGTGCAAGATGCTTTACAAGAGCTAAACCGTTTTCAGTGGACACCCAATCAGCTGGATGCCTATGAAAGGGCATCACTTGCGCGCGGTGCCTATAGAAGCTCTCTCAACACAGCCTGGGAAGACGGCATGCAACGAGGTCGCGAAGAGGGCATGCAAAGAGGCATGGAGGAGGGCATAGAGAAGGGTATCGAAAAGGGCATCGAAAAGGGCATGGAAAAGGGTATCGAAAAGGGCATCGAAAAGGGTAAACAGAGCAGATCTGCAGAAATTGCTCGTCAACTCCTGCAAAGCGGCGTTGACGAAAAGATTGTTGTCAAGACAACTGGACTGTCTAGCGCAGAGCTGAAATCCTTGTGATAAGTTCTTGGCACGACTGCTTTTTCAGATATTTGCAGATTGTAAGCGGGTGACTATGCTTAGAAACGATGATGTGTTGGGTCTGCTTGCTTGACAAGAAGGCAGATGAGGCAGCATAGTAGCCATGAGGGAGCAAAGATGACTCAACAACAGCAAAACGGTGCAACGTATGCCATTGTGCAGGTGGGTGGGCAGCAGCAGAAGGTTTGTCGAGGAGATCAGGTGCTAGTGCCCTTTATGAGCCGGGCCCAACGTGGTGAACAGATCAAATGGGATCGTGTACTGCTGATTGGTGGTGATGCTGTGCAAGTCGGCAGCCCCTATGTCAGTGGTGGTTGTGTGCAAGCCACTGTTATGCAAGAGGAGATGAAAGGGCCAAAGGTTCGGGTTTTTAAGAAAAAACGTCGCAAGGGGTACCACAAGACCATAGGGCATCGCCAAAAATATACAGGGCTGCGTGTTGACTCCATTGAGATAAAAAACGGGTAGAGCAAATGGCCCTTTCATCTCCTCTTGCATAACAGTGGCTTGCACACAACCACCACTGACATAGGGGCTGCCGACTTGCACAGCATCACCACCAATCAGCAGTAC
>JBCCES010000227.1:0-2174 GCA_039030115.1 Myxococcota bacterium | reverse complement strand
GTTGCAAGACGTTTGCACACTGTATGGCCAGCACACGCAAGCCACCGGTCAGCAATTTGAAAAAGGTGTGTATGAGCGGGTGTTTGAGCTGACGCAGGGGCAGCCGTGGTTGGTCAACGCCCTGGCTTATGATGTTTGCTTTCGCAACAAAGCGGGTTGCGACCGCAGCAAGGTTATTACGGTGGATGCGATCGATGCCGCCAAAGAGCAGTTGATTCAACGCCGCGAAACGCACCTGGATCAACTCATGGCGAAGCTCAAGCAGGAGCGTGTGCGGCGAGTGATTGAACCGATGCTGCTGGGCATTGAGCAACCCATGTCGCCGCAAGATGTGGAATATGTGCAGGATTTGGGCCTCATCCACTGTGAGCTCAATGGGGAGATGCGCATTGCCAACCCCATTTACCACGAGATTATTCCTAGGCAACTCTCCTACAAACACCAGTTGGGCATGCAGCGAAGGCAAGCTGATTACATAACCACCGCAGGTCAGTTAGACATGAAAAAATTGCTGCAGACCTTTCAGCAGTTTTTCCGTGAGAACTCCGACAGCTGGCTCGAACAGTTTCAATATAAAGAAGCTGGCCCGCACTTGATTTTGCAAGCGTTTTTGCAGCGCATTATTAATGGGGGCGGTTCGATTCATCGCGAGTATGCATTGGGCCGGGGACGGACCGATTTACTTGTCACTTGGCCACACACTGCTGCTTTAGCCCAGAGCCTTTCATCAAACGATACACAAAGCCGACAAAGCTCCTTGGGGCTGCAGCGCAAGCAGATGATTGTCTTAGAGCTTAAACTGATCCATCAAAACGACTCCTTCAAAAACAAAATGTCTCAAGCTCTCGAACAAACTGCTCGTTATATGAATACCTGCGGTTCACCAGAAGGGCATCTACTCATCTTTGATCGGCGTGCAGGGAGATCATGGGAGGAGCGCATCTGGGTCAAGCAGGAGAAATCCCCTGACGGCAAAGCCATCACCGTGTGGGGGTTATAGTATGGAGGAGTAAAAAATGGCAACGCAATCGACATTGACGATGGTCTTAGACATTGACAGCACCCTAATAGGCGATCTGCTAGACAAAGAGACGGGTCGCGACGAAATTACCAAAGAGCTGGGTGAGGACTTTGCTCAAGCCTACACCCTCGAGGTCATTGGGTATCCTTTTCCGTTGTACATAGGTGTACCAGAGCTGCTGCGAGCCTTGTGGCAACAAAATGTGCGCATCGCTTTTTTTAGCTCCGGCACGCAAAAGCGCAACGATTTGGTGGTACCGGCTTTGCTACAGCATGCGTTTGGTGAGCAGGCTGACACAGTCAAAGAGCAGGTGGCTATCTACTCGCGGCACCACTGTATTGACACCGACAAACTCACAAAAGAGCAAAAGGAGCAGGTACAGCCTGAGTTTTCCGATACCTTTCATGGCTGGCTTAAAAAAGATCTCCGTACAATCTACTCCGACCCTCACTTGTTGCGCAACACGGCATTGATGGACGACGGAGCCAGCTACATGTACAGAGGGCAAGAAAAGAACTTTCTTTATGTCAATGGAAACTATGGCCATGTCATGGAGCGAGAGCGAATCGCCATCAAACAGGGAGAAGAGCCCGAACAATTGGACGATCTACGCTGCTGCTTTTATCACATTTTTTATGGCTACGGCGTCTTCCAACGCGCGGTTCGTCTCATGCAGCAAGAGACAGGGCTCTATTTAGACGATGCGCTTTACCGGGTACAGGTAGAGCAGGAAAATGCCACCTTCGACAAAGGATTTTACTACCCAGGAAAAAAAAGATTCGCTCTCTACCAAGAGGGTTTACAAGCTTTGCAAGTCATAAACCCCCAGCTAGACTTTGTACGACCCTAACGAGACCTGTTTTTTCAGTTTACCAAGAAGAGCTATGTTGAGGCACGCAGTGCTGTCACCAGCACGCATAGGCCGTTTGTTCCTGGGGAAAAGCAGACCTCTGTAAAACCCGCTTGTTGCAACAGCTGCTGCATCTTTTCTTGTGTCAATTGACTCCATTTGACCTGTAACACATGGTGTGTGAGCACTTCAAACAGCTGTACATCACGCCATTGTTTGGAATTAAGAGACGTTTTAGATTTTAAACTTTCATTGCGAGGTAGCCACACATTGGTCACAAGTACACCTTGCGGTTTGAGAGCT
>JBCCES010000226.1:0-2183 GCA_039030115.1 Myxococcota bacterium | reverse complement strand
CTCCTGCACTGCTGTGTTACAGGGCTACCAGGAACAGAGAACGGGAGGGCATACTCTGCTGAATGAATACATTTCATGTCACCTGGCCAGAACGCACATCGGTCGTAGAAAATATTGCTGCTCGCATTCGTACACGATCAAACAAACCCATCCAAGGCAAAAACCGATAACGGTAAATTGTATCAAACGACCAGGTGTCCTCTGAATTGACAAAACCAGGCAAAGAGGGCACTCGCATAAACGCTTCAAACAACGATAAATCGGCAAACCACTCGTGGGGATCAGCCACATACCCCAATCCCAACTGAAAAGTTCCTCCCAAATTTGCATAATGGCCGTCTTCTATCTCTAATCTGTTGTGGTTAACTGTCCAACTGGGTGCGGCCCCTACCAAGACCGACCAACGAAATCCTGAGTCGTCCTGCTGAGACTGTTCCTCCTCCTCGTCTGCCTCCCATTGAACCGATTCTAGGACAGGAAATGGTTCTTCATCCTGTTGTGTATAACCAGTACCAGAGAACAAGATCCCTAAGGCAATTAATAAATACTTTCTCCGATAAATACCCACAGAACTATCCCCTTGCTGTTTAACCAATCCGAATCTTAGTTGTACCAGAAAAAACGAAAGAAACAAGTACTTGCTTTGCTTTTAGAGCATAAAGTGGAATTCTAAGAAAGCCGCAGATGTTTTTACACAAGGAACACGACTTTTGGGTAAAAAAAAGCATGCAAGGCAAACCGGCTCAAGATCATCACCCTCGCTATGTCGTGCGGAACGTTCAACCCGAAGATGTCAACGACATCATGCATTTGGCTTCTCACCTAAACAGTATTAATTTGCGACCTCACAAACGTGAGCTGCACCAGCGCATTGAACATTCCCAAAACTCCTTTACAGGGCGCACTACAGATCCGGCTGCACGGACTTACATGTTCGTGCTGCACGACACAGTTAACAACCGAGTGGTGGGTTCTAGCCAGGTCATTGCTTGTTGCGGCACCCCCTGCTCACCGCACGTCTCTTTTTGTGTTCAAGAACAGATCCACCGCTCTCATCACCCCCACCGTTGCATCAAACACCGGGTCCTCAAGTTGCATTGGGACAAACAAGGCTTTACGCAACTAGGAGGACTCGTGCTGCAACCCGCATATCGCAAGCACCCTGAGGCGTTAGGTAAACAGCTCAGTTACGTTCGCTTCGCTTGCATGGGCATGCACCCGGAGTGGTTTTGTTCCCGTGTCATTGCCGAGCTGTTGCCTCCGCAAGACAAACAGGGCCGTTTTGCATTATGGGAAGCCTTAGGTAAACACTTTACAGCCATGCCTTACTCACAAGCGGATGCCCTATCCCACAGCAACAAAGAATTTGTCAACAGCCTGTTTCCACAAAGCCCCATTTACACCTGCCTACTACCCGAAAAAGCCCAAAGGGCCATTGGAACAGTCGGCCCCAAAACCCAACCCGCTTACCACTTGCTTAAACGCATCGGGTTTCACGACACACCACACATTGACCCTTTTGATGGCGGCCCCCACCTGCACGCACTGCTGCATGACATTGCTCCTGTTCGCCAAACCCGGCAGGTTGTGTTGCATGTTGCAACACACAAAGAGACGTCTCAACACAATACATGGGGAATGGTGGCTGTGTGGCGACCCAATGCTCATGAAGATTCTGTCAAGCAACCTCAATTCATCGCTTGCGCTACTCAATATGTCTATAACGACAAACAAGCCATTGCCGTAGGGCAAAACGTGTTCGATGATTTGCAATTGCAATCTAATGAACAAGTTTGGTTTCTGCCACTATCATCTTGACCAAGCTGCCTGCAGCAACCACAATAGGGCATGATGGCGCCGGGGTGGTGGAATTGGTAGACGCGCCGGACTCAAAATCCGGTGGCCTTCGGGCCGTGTGGGTTCGAGTCCCACCTCCGGCACCAGACGTCAAAAAGCGTTTCATTAGCATGAACCTTGACAAAAAATCCTAATCCCTCGCTGCCCAACGCGCTTGCTGAGCCTCCCGCTGTTTTCGCAAGGCCTCATCAAGCTGTTTGTAAACATCCTCTTTCTCGCTACGCCGCTGTGCCTCCTGCCTCGGGAGTTGCTGAAGGTGCTAGTGGAATCAAGCGCGGCCTGCAGCGCGATCCCCTCCCCTCTCGCCGTCCCTGGCGCCACACGTG
>JBCCES010000225.1:0-2207 GCA_039030115.1 Myxococcota bacterium | reverse complement strand
TTTTGTGGTCTATTTTACCATATTGCTATCGGGTCAAACCGTGCAGGAAACGAAGTTTCCCTTGTTGTGTCTGTTGTGGTTGATTGCTTTGGTCATTGCGTGGCCTTGCTGCTCTACTTACATGTTGTTTGCTAGCCTAGCAAAACAGCCCTGTTTGGTGTGGTGGGTGAGCTGTTTGACGATTGGTGTGTTGCAACTTGGTGTGGCCGCCGCCCTTGTTGTGTGGCTGTTGGGTTGCAGCATGGGGGTTGTTTTGTATTGGGCAGCAGGTGGAGTTGTGTCGTTTGGTGCAGCTTCACTTTATGTGCCGGTATGGGCCGGTGTCATGGGTGCTTTTTTGTTGGTTGCTTGCAACAGCTTGCGTGACATGCACAAGGCGGCTGCCTACACGCAAGGCGGTATGGCTCTTGTGCTGTGTGGTTTTTTGGAGCATGAAATGCGTAAACCTTTGTCGAGCTGTTTGCAAAAAGCCGTCAATCTGCAAGGTGATTTGCCCAAGCTTGTGTTGGCCTACCGCAAGGCTGTTGCTGCTGGGTTGGTTTCTGGGCAGTTGGATGAAGACGATTGCCAATACATACACGACGCAGCAGGTGACATTCAACGCATTAGCCAGGCAGGTTTGCATTTTCTCAATAACTTACTGCTGCGTATTCGCGACCCCTTGAGCAGACAGTTGCGCCAGAAGGTCACGTCTCTTAACAGGTGCGTTGAGCAGGCGTTGATGCATTATGCTTTTCAGCTTGGGCAAAAGCAACGAGTGCACTGGCATCGGCGCGAAGATGCGCAGTTTGTGGGAGACCCGTGGGCTATAGAATTTGTGATTCTTAATCTGATTGGTAATGCGTTAAGACACGTAGGTTCTTTAGATGAAGTTCATATTTGGGTCGAAATACAGGGGACAAATGTGGTGCTGCATGTGGAAGATACAGGGGCAGGTGTTTCTAGCTTGCGGGTCACTCAAGTTGACCAGCCTTTTTATTCAGGTCATCCAAAAGGGCACGGCTTAGGGTTGGCGCTCTGCAAAGACATGGCGGAGAGTTTTGGTGGTTTTATTGCAGTAGACTCTGTGGTTAAACAGTACTTTCACGTGATGGTTGTTTTGCCTCAAAAACCACGAGATGACTGCGCGAATCAGGAAGGAATCAAAGCATGAAACACAACAAAGACACGCATGTCCCTCTTTGGTTTCACCCAACGGCAGTTGTATGTGTTGATGATGATGCCAACTGTCTACGTGACACAGCCAAAGCCATTAAAGGGCAGTGTTCCTATGTCATGTTGTATAAGGATCCTAAAAAGGCGTTGCAGTTTCTCAACAATGCATATCAACCCGACCCTTGTGTGCATCACTTAGTTGGTCGGCCCGACGAAAATGAGCTGCAGCAAGATGTGATTCCCCAACTGCACCATGCACTTTATGCCTCTGCTCGTTTTGAACAAGTTGCTGTTGCAGTGGTGGATCACCACATGCCGGACATGAACGGCTTGGAGTTTTGCGAAAAGCTTCGCCACAAGGGTATTTACACAGTGCTTCTCACCAATGTGTTAAACGAAAAGCATGCTGTGCAAGCATTTCACGATGGTAGCATTCATGGTTACGTGCACAAGGGGGATCCGCAAGCTTACAAACAGCTGCAGGGCTTAATTGGCCAAGCACAACAAGAGTATTTTTGGCAGCTGTCTCAGTTTTTGCGTCGAGATAACAGCAGCTACTATGAGGAGTATCAACTACTGAACGAGCCTGCATTTTGTCACCTTTTTGCTCAGGTGCAGCGACAGTTGGGTGTTCAGGAGCACTATTTGTTTGAGGCTCCGGGTAGCTTTTTGTTGCTAGACAAGCAGGGCAACGACCATGCTCTATTTACGGCAGACCACGAGCAGGCCGCTGTCTATTTGCAAAGTGCTGAATCTGAGGGCATACCACAGCACATTGAGCAGGGGCTGGCGCAACGTGAGCTGATGTTATGCTACCACAACGCACGCAATCCGACTTTACCCGCTGGCAACACATGTGCACCTTATGTACACCCTGCCAAACAGCTGCCATGTCAACAAAAGACCTACACTTATCACCTCGGGCAAAAGATGGTCGATTTGCAGCGGGAACGCATGGTGCTGTTGCAGGATTTTCAAGCAAGACGTGGGAAAATCATCAAGTGCTTTGAGTAGGACCAGCTCCCGTGTTTGTCAACAGCCATTGCGGGCTG
>JBCCES010000224.1:0-2218 GCA_039030115.1 Myxococcota bacterium | reverse complement strand
TCTTCATGTGACTTCAGATGGTTTTTTTGGCGATGGCTAACTATTTTATTTTGAATGACAAACCATAAGGAATGACTGTGATTAAAAGGGTTTTATCTACATAGCATTATTGCTCCTGCACGAAGTCAGCAAAGTCAGATATTCCCACCGGCACCTTACCGTTTGGATTAACAATAGGGTTGTTGTGCACGGTATCGCTCATACTCACCATGTTACATCATGACGCAACTGTTAACACAAACACAACCTCTTCTTTTTAGCGATACATGCCGGCACTTCCAACAAATCCCAGCGCTGCAGCAGATCTAAAATATAGTGCTCGGCTGTATTCAATGGCCCAGAGGTATTAAAGAACTTTTCCATAATGCCTCATTATAGCACGAACAAATACCCACAAACATACGCCACACCAGGCACAAAAAAAACCCGGCACAAGGCCAGGTTGCAATTTTCTTGATGGGAAACCCCACCAAGAGAGCTGTTTTTAGCAAAAATTAGTTACCGGTGCTGCCGTTGTCGCCACTGTTGTTGTCAGTTGTTGCATCAACCAGTGCTTTCTTGCTTGGCAATTTGTACTCACACATAGCCTTCATCTTTTCGCATTCCTCTTCTGGATTGTCCGCATCGTTTGCGGCTTCGCACGAACCTACAACCTTAGCTAACTCTGTCCAGTCGACTTTGCAGCCCTCTTCCAGTCTTGTGCCATCTAACATGCAGAAACCAGAGATGCTGGTTAGTTGACGATTGTCATCCTGAACTAATGCCGCATCACCAGCACCGGCGCCCTGAGTGTTTCTTATTGCCACCAAACCAGCTTCGCAATTCTTTGCATCGTAGCTTAAGCAGGCGTTGTCACTTACTGCATTAGCTTCTAAGCCTAGCGATGCCGTTTTACCAAGCACCTGCCAGCCTGTTTTAGCTTTGTCTTGTATTTGCACATATTCTCCGTGGGCAAAGAGAGCTGCAGCTTGCACTACTATATCGTTGTTCAAGTCTGCTACTGCCTGTACAGCAAGTATCTGAGCCGCTTTCTCATTTAGCTTGCAGGTTGCAGCTGCCTCGTATTCACAAAACGGCGCGACATCCGTGCATAATTTTTTTCTAGCATCGTCGGTAGTGGCCTTTGAGAAGTCGATTGCTTTGTCTGGGTTACAGACCCCATTGTAATCAACTTTGGCTTTTGCCATGCAGATTTTGCCAAGTTCTTTCTGGGCTTGCTGCTGTTGTTGCGATGTACTATTCTGGCTTGCATTCGTTGGCTGGGTGGCGTTAGACTGTTGTACTCCGTCTTGATTTCCGGCGTCTCCTGGGCTGGTGACACTGGTAGACAACTTGCATACGCCTGTACCTGAGGTGGTATCCCAAGTGCATTGTGTCTCGCCTTCTTTTTTGCCTTTACAATCGCTCTCTGTTTTGTACTCCGAGCACTTTTTGTCACCACATCCTGTTGCAAGCATGGCGAAGACCAAGCTGCTTCCTGCTACAAGTAATTTTACCTTGTTCATTTTTCTCCTCTTTTTTTTGCCCAAGACTCTAAATTGCTGCCCTATGCAGCAACAGAGATTTGCCACATTCAACAACCCCGTGTTGTTGATGCGTGGCAAACGCTTTCTTGCGCAACCAAGAACTATTGAAACATACAACGTGTACCGTGTCAACCCCTGCGCAAAAAAAAGTGCGCGAAGCCGTTAACAGCTTGGTTTTATGAGGTATTACGGTGGTGCGGCTGAGGGTTTGTGGGTGAAAATGGTGGGGGTTTTTGGGGATCGTTGTGTGTTTGGTGGTAATGGGGGCAAAAAAAGGCGGGCGTTGGGGGCCCGCGGTGGTGGTTTGTGTGGGGGTGGACTGGTGGGTGGGGTGGGGCAGCGGGGTTAGTTGTTGCTGCTTTCGTCGGCGGCTCTGAAGCATTCGGGTCGTTTGTCGTCGTCCCAGGCGCAGGTGTTGCCTTTGCTGTCTGTTTTGCCGTCGCAGTTCTCTTTGACTGTGATATCTGCGCACTCTTCACTGCTGCAACCTGTTGTCAACAGGGCAACTGCCACTACGCTGCCTGCTAGCAGCAACTTGACTTTGTTCATCCTTTCTCCTTTTTTTGTGCTCAAGCGCTCTATGCTGCCCTATGCTGCAAGAGCAATCTGCGCGCCTGCAGCTGTTGGTGCTGCGGGTGGCAAACCAGTGCTTGTACAACCAAAGTCTATTCAAGTGGCTAATGTGTTGTGTG
>JBCCES010000223.1:0-2255 GCA_039030115.1 Myxococcota bacterium | reverse complement strand
TGCGAGCTGTGCGATCGTTTCGTAACCATTTGATTTGGTATTCAACAGGTTTGGCAGGTGCGAGTCGCTTTCGTCAGCAAGTGATGCAGCTGCAAGATGTTCACACTGTGCAACACCTTGTTCAACAATTTTTTACCGAGGGTGCATCATCAAAGAACGCTCCTGTTCGTGAGTCGGTGCAGGGCATTGACTACCGCCAAGCCTTTGGATGAATCATGGTGACAAGGATATAACTAAACGTGTGTGGTGGTTTGACCTAAAGCAAAGATATTAGAGTGTCTAGCAGATGAAACACGACAAATTTTTCAAGCAAATGATGCGTTTCCCCTCTTTTCAGCAGGCTTTCGTACGTCGCCACGTTCCTCAACATATTCAACATGTTGTCAACCTCAGCGCTCTTAAACAGGTGTCAGAGCAGTTAGCGCAAGCCCATAAATTGGTGGTTCCCGATTGCATTCTCAGTGCTCCTTTTCGTGAGAGTCCGGGGCGCTTTTACCTGGTGGTAGAGCAAGAGACCTCGCCTCGAAAGAAGGTGATTGTGCGTCTGATGCAAGCCCATTTGCGCATTGTGGAGCATGATCTATGCCATACAGGGGGTGAACCGGTGCCGCCGTTGGTACGGTGCCTGCTGTTTTGCACCGGCACCGAACGCTACAAGGCCGGTGTGGATCTGTTTGCGAGTCTGCATCCTCAGGTCAGGACTCTCGTCAAAGAGGCGTTTGTCGCAGCACCTCAGGTATTTCATGTGCAAGATGCACCCGAAGTCACTTACAGTGAAGTTCCGGAGTTGGATGCTGTCGAGTTACTTATGAAGCATATTCGCGAGCCACACCTGGGACAGGTGTTAGAACGTTTGGAGCCCTTGCTGCGAGAACTGTTGCATCGACAAAACGGCACCGTTATGCTCAATGCGCTGTTCAACTATGCGCTGGCCCATGGCTCGACGCATGAGAAATGTGATAAAATTATAGAAAAGGGAGTGCTTCATGGGCAGGTGGAGGAGATATATATGAGCGTTGCAGAAGCATTAAAACAACAAGGATGGCAGGAGGGCCGTCAAGAGGGCCGCCAGGAGGGCGAGATCTTGGGATTTGAGAAAGGACGCTTGACCGTTGCGCAAAATATGTTGAAGATGGGCATCGATCGGAAGATCATTGCGCAAACCACAGGGTTGTCGCTTAAACGCATCGCCTCCCTACGCCCCTAGCGTACCCGATTGCGAAATGCGCGCAACAAGCTGTAAGCGCAAACAGCAAAACTAACAATAAAAAAGAGCGGGTAGTGCCACATGCTCCAAGGATGTTCGTGGGTAATGAGCAAATAGGCTTTTTGGGGCATGGTTGTGGCGAAGTTGCGTTGAAAAAAGTGCCACAGCTGCTTGAGGCGTCCTTGTGGGGTCAGTAGCACAAGACGGCCCTCTACAGCAACCTGTGAAAAGGCGCGCTGATTGCCTGATTGCTGTTGCGGGTCAAATTCCACAAAGACAGGGCTACCCAACAGTTGCCGGATTTGTACAGCACGAGCGCGCAGCGATCCAGGGTGTAGACCTGACATGTTGGCTGCCTTGGCACCCAAAACCCCTTCAAGCCTCACATAACGCCCCGTTGCCTGGTCATATTGCTCGGGCTTCACTTGCAGAGCATCTCCAAGCACTATCTTTTGTCGCGATGAAAAATGGTAGAACAGGCCATCGATGCGATCGCTCCATAGCCAGGTTACCATGCCTATCAGCGTGAGAGCGATGAGCAATTGTGTGATGTTGAAAGGCAATCTCATACTACACCTTTTAGCATGTTAGCTGTTTTTACCATATGCTTGTACAGCTTGGTTGCCTTGCGCTAGCATACTTGCATGGAGAAACAGGTGCAAACAGGCTCGGTCGTGGCGTGCGTTGGCAGCATTGGGCGTTATGAGGGGCAAAAGGTCATTCTGCAGGGCTGGCTGTACAATCGGCGCAGTTCAGGAAAATTGCAATTTGTGCAGCTGCGTGATGGCTCCGGTTTTATCCAGTGCGTGTTTAAGCAGTCTGAGGTGAGCCAAGATGTTTGGGCATGTTTGCAGGATTTGTCTCAAGAGAGTGCCATTTGTGTGCAGGGAGTTGTTCGTAAAGATCAGCGTGCCCCTTTTTGTGGTTTCGAATTGTCGGGCAGCGATTTGCAGCAAGTAGGAGATTCGCAGGATTATCCTATTGCCAAAAAGGATCATGGCGATGCGTTTTTGCTGGATCATCGCCATTTATGGATCCGTTCTCGCCG
>JBCCES010000222.1:0-2262 GCA_039030115.1 Myxococcota bacterium | reverse complement strand
GGTGTCAGGGGCTATATCTAGCCCTTGCTGGTACTCTGCCAAAGCATCGCGCACAAAGCTGGCGACGTTGCTGTAGATAGGTTGCTTGTCAGAAGATGTACGTTGAACAAATTGATGGATAGCATCGAGCAACTCTTCGTCGATACAAATCTGGCGCGAGTGCACCAAACGTTTTCCCCTTTTTTTGTGACCGCTCTTATTCTCCTTTGGCGTATGTTGCTGTTCAGCATGGCTGTCGTGCGCATATGCAAGCTGTCGTGTTTTGAGCCAGATAGCTTTGTAGGTTCTGTATATCTGGTGCAGGCTGCCATGCTTCATATCGTCTCTCCTTATATGCACACCTTCTCCCGTTGCACAGGCGGTAGTGCCCGATTTCTCGGCCTGTTTGGGCATCTTTCTCTATAAGAACAACACGAAACGCCGATTATTTAATCCCAATTATTATATAATATAAGAAACATAAAACATCGGAAACCAGAGGAGGAACATTATGCCCGCAACCAAGAAAGACAGCAAAACCTATACAAAAACTGCTCCACACCAAACATACAACGAAGACACCACACTTTCTGTCGAAAATTCTTACGCCACACTCCGATTACGAGCAGGAAACCTCATGTCACGGGTAGCCTTCATCGGTATCCTCGGATGGGGCGTGAACAACTTTTCAACTCACTGGGCGCACAAGACCGACATCGTCGCTGCTGGACATCTCATGCACAACGTCGATATGGCTTCCATGCGCGCGGTTCGTGCCGTCGAGGAGACCTTTACCAAACCCCTGCGTCAAACCAACACTAAGCTACCTGCTCAACATCACATTCAGGCGAAAGGGCTAGCTATTCAACACCTGAAAGCCTCTTTAGGCACCAAGGGCATGCGAACTTTGCGCAAAGCTGCCGGCAGAGATCTCGATGCTTTGCTAGATGGAGCGGTTGAGGCCGCTTTATACGACCTCAAATACAATGCGCTGCTACGAGCAGCCACAGCATCTGCCCGAACCATGTAACCGAGGCGCCACTATGCAGTTATCCAAAGGAATCGTGCTTTGCCTCGCTTTCCTATTTATACCCTCGTGCTGGGTTGGCAAAGCCATGCACTGGGTTGCCCAGCAGCTCAATCCCACTCGCTACAGCACAATCATCCCTCACAATCATGAACCCCCTACTCGCCATCCAAATACGTTGAAACAGCTTGTATCCGAATTAGACAACCCCCACAGCAAAGTTCTTGTCGTCGGCGCGCCTGGAGTGGGTAAAACCACGCTGCTGTACGCTCTGGCTGGGCAGGCGCAGGCATTGGGTAGAAAAAAAGTTGTATTGATTCAAACCGACCGCATTCGGCAACTGGCACCAGCAGGCTCCTCAGAAAGCACCTATGCGCAGCTGTTGCGTCAGGCTATGGATTACTGGATGACCAAGCTGCATGGGGAGGTTGTGTTTGCGATCGACGATGTGCACCGTGTGCTTCGTTCTAATGGGAGGCGTGATGCTTTCTTGTTTACTGCTTTGCAAAGTCGGGCGCAGATTGTGATTACAACGACTGATGCGGCTTACAGGAAACTCTTACGGTTGCGGATGAACCATGCAACGGCCAGGCCTCGGTATGTTATGATGGGGGTGCCTGCGTATGGTTAGCATGGGGGTTTAATGCGATCTAGGATGACGTGGCGATGATCCGTACCAATATGGCTTGTGTGATCTCATTTCGTCCTTTCTCAACGGCGTAATCTAGAGCTGTCTTACCCTCCGTGCTTTTGAGTGTGATATCCGCTCCATATTGTAACAGGTAACGAGCTACGTGTGTATAACCACTTATAGCAGCCATCATCAAGCATGTAAGACTGCTGTGGGATGCATCCATTTGCCGGTTGATGAGAAATGTTCTTGTCCCCGGATCTAAATCATTTAATATCGCCCCTATAAGCGTTTCTTCGCCTTCACAGCAAGCCCACCACCATTCTTCAAAATCCTTTTCACTTTCACTCAACTTCAAAGGGTCTTCTTTTTCGCGTTTTCCCGATGTACCATGATCATCTCGTTTTTCTGGCCGCCGACTGTCATCATTCATGGACCAAGACGATAAGCCGAATATAAGCACGACAAACCAAGTACCAAATCTTTTCCGTTGTGCCCAGGCCATCACTGTTTCTCTCCGTATTTACCTCGGGAAAACCCAAATCCCCATGATCTGGTCTCTCAGAGACGTTGTTGATACCAATACGATTCGATCCACCATCAGGACTTGTCAACCCCCTGTGCT
>JBCCES010000221.1:0-2275 GCA_039030115.1 Myxococcota bacterium | reverse complement strand
TGTTTTCGCAAGAAAATTTGCCGGATACAGGAGCTTTGCAATATGCGACTGTTATCTTCTACGCAAGTAAACACGAAACACAAATTACCTTCTCCGATTTTGGAGTCGGTAATACACACGGCACGTTACTTGATGATGTGCAGGTACATGATGTGACAGACCACTACCTGCACTAGAGCAAACGATAAAACAACCATCACGTTATGCATGGAAACTCTTCACTGCCCGCCTCGGTCAGTGGAGAGTTTTTTTTATGCAAAAAACCACAGAACATCATTTTTTCCATGATGCTTGCTACAGATCGCAACTCAACCCAACAAGAAAATCTGTGTAAAACGTTTTGCTGTTTCTTGGGTCACGAATTCCAGGCTCTACCTCCAAGACTAAACTAGCGAATCCTAACAACACACGCATACCAGTTCGCCCTGCAACCCCTACACGCAAACTAGAAAATAGCGTTGCATCGGCAACATTGGGCTCTTTATAAAAGAGCCGATCCAAAAGAAGCTGCGGCATCACGTAAAGCCGGATGAGATTCACTATGTTGTAGCCAATGGGTAAGCCTGCTTTAAAATCCAACCCACCAAAGTGCTTCACCTTCTCTTTGTGAAAACTGTGGTTGTAATCAAACTCTAGCTGCAAACCCATAAAAAAAGCGCGGGTAATGGGACCTAACATACGCCCCATAAGTCCTAAACCCGCATGGCCTTCTATTTGATCGCTTTGTTCAAACAACTTGCTGTCGCTTTGCAAACCACCAAATACACTGATTCCCCACTCTAAACCCTGCGTGGCCAGATGTGTAAAACCAAAACCTGTATCCAATCGACTCAAGCCCACACCATCAGGAGCATGTAAACCTGTTGTAACAGCTCCCAACACGCGCAGAGGCTCTTCGGGATTTAAAGGAACAGGGGATTGGTATGATGGTGCTGATAATGCACCTGTGGAAACGAGACAACAAAAACCCACCCAGCGCAACAAGTCAACAATGCACCTTTTTCTCATGCTTGGTACGAAAAACATGTCCACATGTTAATCTGTATTGAAAAGTCTGGCAAAGCAAGCTTGTCAACATGTGCCATGAAAAGCCCATCTAGCCTTTTGCAAGAACACAAAGCACAACTCCGTAATCACATGCGAACATTGTGTCGACAGGCCAACAAACAACAACAAGGTCAAGTTGTTACGCAACACTTCACGGCTCTTTTACGTACATGCGGCAAAAACAATCAACACAGCTGTCGCGTGGCTGGGTTTGTTAGCTTACGAGACGAAATCGATCTCTCTTCATTACACCAATGGCTGCAACAACACAACATGCAACACCTCGTTCCACACGTTTTAGGAGAAGATTTAATCTTCTCTACTCCACAAGCATGCGACGATTCCCTACCCAATAGGAACATATCCTTGCAGCAAGTTTCTCAATGCTGTGTGCTACTTGTCCCTGGCTTAGCCTTCGACCGCTCAGGGAACAGGTTAGGTAGAGGCAGAGGATTTTACGATCGTTTTTTATCACGCCTACGCAAAGAGTCTCGCTCTCCCCTGATCATAGGCATGTGTATGGAACATCAGCTAGTCAACAAGGTTCCAACCCAGCCTCACGATCAAACTGTAGACGCAGTATGCACAGCTCAATCTGGGATCCTTTACTGTAACAACAAGGCAAAAAAAGGGGATTAATCTTGCATTGCGTTTCTATGACTTCTTTGATGGCAAAATAGCAGGCACCTGAACCAAACCATCGCTGTAGCCAGCAGAATCGGAAATACAAGACGTTCCGAGACATGGCTGCCGAGGCACATCTTCTCGCAAAGACAATGAAATATCGTGAACATGAGCCATTCTTGGCACATCTTGCACTTGCACCTTTTGGATGCGCTCGATGTATTGAATCACCTGGGTGAGATCCTCTTTGAGACGTTCTTTTTCATCTGCCGTCAAACTGAGTTGGCTGAGGTGAGCTAATCGAGCCACATCATTGTCAGATAAAGATTTCACTGCAACCTCCCCATTGCCTTTATCTCCTTTTTAACACATGACGTGTACCTCATGCCAACCTCGTCGTCGCCGCATCCATAACGTGCAAACCACAAGCAATCCCATGGCAGCGTCAGGACCATCGCCACTTGACCCGCAACCACAACCCTTTGATTTAGGCGAATCAGACTGCGAATTCCCATCTCCAGATGCACCATCAGAAAATCCACCAGCAAGGTCACCCGAATGAAGCCCCTCTTGTTGAGCAAGTGCTTTTTGGCGCCGCCTGGCC
>JBCCES010000220.1:0-2279 GCA_039030115.1 Myxococcota bacterium | reverse complement strand
TCTTGCTGCACGCACCGCGGCAGACGGGCAAGAAATACTTTTTCTGATCGATATGGGTCAAAACTTCGGGCAGGTCCCAGCGCAAAAGAGGATCTAAACAGTAATGCTCCGTCGGATTTAAGGGCCCTGCCGTATTAAAAAAACGCATGCAGACACTATAGCATGAACATCCATACACCCCGTGATGTCGCAAAAAACCAACAAACGGCAGAGCCAGTTATTCAAGAGCTCCGAGAGGAACAGCGACCCGAGACTTGACTTGCTTTCAAGTAATATATAAGGCAAAAAAAGCCCCCGGCAAGTCTTACCGATACTTGCCAGAGGCTATCCCACAGAGGGTGAATGTTATACGCACAATGCGTCAACTTTACGGAGTTTTCAATTCCACCGGAGCAGGACCTGTAACAAGTTCACACACATCTGTTGATCCACATGTTGCCGCATCCAATGTAGAACATGCATCTACATCAGATGTCAGATCTGTCTCGCAGCGATCAGCATCATCTGGCGGAGTAGGAGCCGTATATTTACAAAATGTTCCAGCCACGCCGTTCACGGTATGTACGGCCGTGTTGCCAAAAACTGCATGGTCTGGTGCCTGGGTAAGACTACCAGGCAACCCTTTCTGTGCTACTATTCCTGTACATGCTCCGGCAGCGCCTCCGTTTAAGGTCTTATCCATGTTCCAGACTTCGGTACAAGGGTCATTTGCTACCGCTACACATGATCCACCTGTTAATATTAAAGCAGCAGCAGCAGCAGCATCTATCCCCAAATTACCAAAGGCTTTACCCGTAGCATATGCGCAAATGGAGCGGCTATTGCCTGCAGTTGTTCCCGCTGCATTTGTTCCAAATTGAGCTAAACGAGGAGTGTCACACCCGTCTCTGCCAAGGTTCCCTGATATAGGGGACATGCCATTACATCCATAATTCAATGTACAGGTTCCATCACTTTTTGGAATATGCTTACACACATTCTTACCCCCTACCTGTGCTGTGCAAGTTGCTAAAACACCACCGCGAGCTGTGCATGCAGCAGCCCACTCTTGCGAGTTTTTCATGCGGCAATATTGACCTGCAGTAACATTATAACAACGCTGCGTCACTTGATGGTAAGCACAACCTGTTTCTTTTTCACAAGAGGCTGCATTACTAGCACCGTCTTTACCTGCACATTTACCAGTAGCTTTACGAGTTTCACATTTATTGCTCTTGTACTGACATGAGCGCGTGCATGTATCTTTGTTGAGATCAGAACAACTTTTTGCTGGAACTTGGCCAGTGTTTGCCACTTGAGCTTCTAATGTCATGTTCTTTTTCTGTAGATCAACAATTTGCTTTTGCAGCTCTGCCGCGTCCGAAGAGGTTGGTGGGTTTTGTGAGTTTTGTGGATTACTACCAGCCGTTGTATCAGCGACACAGGCGGTGCTGTTCCATTGGCAGGTTTTACCGTCTTTGTCGGTTTTGCCTGTGCAGTCATCTTCCGTTGTGTAGTCGCTACATGCTTTGTCGTTGCTGTTGTTGCAACCTGTAAAAAACAGCACGCAGGCGACGCTGCTTGTGCTCACTAGCCATTTTAACTTTGTGTTCATTGCTTTGCCTCCTTTTAGATCATGCCTGCAGAAAACGTACCTTGCACACTCTGCGTAATTTTCTACCTAGTCTAAAAAGAAAAAAACGACTTGTCAAATTTACAGTCCCCATACGGTGATCTGTTTGCCGTCGGCAGATTGCTCGTGCTTCACCCAAATGCGTTCGTCCCAACTTTTGCCCGCGCGGCGATCGAATATCAGCAAATGGCCTTCGGGAGTGTGAAAGCGATCCATGTAGCGTGCCGTTTGTTCCAAGCTATCAGCGATTTTCGAGTCAAGGCCATCGTGTTTGTGCACCAGCTTGAGCTCCAACACAACAATTTGCTTGTGCTGCGCACGCTGCAAGGTAACATCCCTTTCTCCCAGCGGCCAGGTGACTATCAAGTCGGTACGTCCACTACCCACCGCCTGCTCACGTTGAATTGACCCGCGACTGTTAATTGTACGCTGCAAAAACGCCTGCAATAGGAGCTGTGGGCCTGCCTCTTTGTATTGGAACTGATCCAGCCAACTTTCGGAGTGCTCACGAAAAAAGCGTTGAAAGGCTTTTAGGAGTTCGTTCATATCCAGCGGTTGGCCAATGTGTGCTAAGCGAGGGGTTGTGTTGGCTAAACGTTGCTGCCAATCGTCCATTAAAAACCGAGGAATCACCTCTTTGTAAATGGGATTGGATATTTGTGCTGCC
>JBCCES010000219.1:0-2325 GCA_039030115.1 Myxococcota bacterium | reverse complement strand
GGAAAAATCTGCGTATCGCCTCTATCGACAGCTTGCTTGGCTTTTTGAGCCAAAGGTGCAGCTTTTACAAAGTACTGTCGGCTGATCATGGGCTCAATCACTTCACCCGAGCGCTGCGAGACACTCACGTTGTGCTCAATGATCTCTTTTTTGCACAACAGTCCCAACGCAGTCAGGTCTTTTTCGATGCGCTCACGCGCCTGCTGTTTCGACAATCCTTTGTAGGGTCCCGCTGCTTGGTTCATGCGGCCGTGGCGATCCAGCACACACAGACTTTCTAGGTTGTGCCGCTGCCCCATGGCAAAGTCGGTCGGGTCGTGGGCCGGTGTGATTTTGACGGCACCGCTACCAAAATTCTGTTTGACCGCTTCATCGGCAATAATCGGTAGGGTTCTATTGGGAAAAAACGGATGCTGCACCTGCTGCCCCACGAGGTGTTTGTAGCGCTCATCATCGGGATGTACCGCAATGGCCACATCCCCCCAGCATGGTCTCCAGCCGCGTCGTCGCCACCGTGATCCTTTCAGATTGAGCCACCAATTGATAGGCAAAGTAGACCAGTTGCCCCTTGCGCGTCACATGCTGCACCTCTTCATCGCTGATGGCCGTCTGGCTGCCCACATCCCAGTTCACCAGGCGTTGGCCACGGTAAATGAGACCTTCGTTCCACAGTTGCACAAATGCGTGCTTGACAGCTTCGCAGTGCTCGGAGTCCATACTAAAGCGCAAACGATTCCAATCTGCAGACGCTCCCAGGGCTTGTAGTTGCTGCACAATGCGATGGCCGTTGCGTTCTTTCCACTCCCACACTTTGCCTATGAAGGCTTCACGACCAATGTCGTGTCGACTTTTGCCCTCTTGTATTTGCAGTTGTCGCTCTACCACTGTTTGGGTGGCAATGCCTGCATGATCCAATCCTGGCAGCCACAAAGCATTTTCTCCTCTCATGCGATGTGTGCGAATGAGAATGTCTTGCAAGGTGACAAACAGGGCATGCCCGTTGTGCAGACTGCCCGTCACATTAGGGGGGGGCATGAGCACAACATAGGGTGTTTTGGGTGGCTTGTCGGCTGGTAATGAATCCTGCGAATCAACAGCAAAGAGGCTTGCCTCCAACCAACGTTGCTGCCAATGCTGTTGCACACGGGCCGCATCGTAGGCTTTGGGTAGCTGTGTGTGTTCGTTGCATGACATGGCGTCAATCATAGCACAGGCGGTATCGACAGTCGGCGCCTATTCTTGATTCTTCCGTTCTCGAGCCTCTTTGTAAGCTGCCACTTGTTGAGGAGTTGCTTGCAGGATTTCCACGACAAAGCAGGCTCCATAGCCATACACAGACTCTGCATAGGCGTACCCGCCTGACGACACAACACCCTCTTTGCCGCTCGATAACCCAAACCCATGGCCCCCTTCACGGCGGCTGTGGCCCGCTTTAAACACAAGCGGTACATCTCGCGGTACCAGCCCTGGGCCTGTATCCATCACCGACACGCGGTACATCGGGTCATCTTTTTCGGTGTTGATCATCACCTTGTCGCCCGGTTTTGTGTGATCCAGCGCATTGCGAATGAAGTTGGCTAATCCATAGGTAACACGGGTTTTGTTGCCTTGCACCAGATAGGTAAATTGCATCACATCCCACTGGATGCGCTCGCGTTCTTCGGGTGTGCGGCACGCTTTGTTGATCGCATCAGAGATGCACGTGCTCATGTAAAACACTCCCATTTTGGGCACATGGCTGAGGGGATCTTTGGCTTGCCCCATGAGCTCTTCGAGGAACGCCAGGGCATCGCGCAGGCATCCGAGCAAACGCTTGCCAAGGCGCTGTGTCTCCTGCAGTTGCGGATCTTGCACTTTGGCTAAGTCCTCTTGAATGTATGATCCATACAAGTGAGCCTTGGCGAGGTGGTTATTGATGTCGTGACCTACCTTGGCCCGCTCTAGCAACAACGCCTGCACATGCACATGGGCCTGTTGTTCACGACTGCCCGATAAGGACGCAACAACAGCGGCAATCACCGCACCCCCACCCCCCACCTGCAGCAACAAATCCATCAAAGGCACCAGCGTCCTATCAGCATTGCTGCTGTGCATCATCTCCAGCAGCTGCGGCGACAGGCTGCCAGCCGTGCTTGCAAGCCAGGCCAAACCTCCCAAACCAACACCCGCACCCCACATGCGTAGCGCAGCCGCACCGTTCATGGTTTGCAGGGGAATGATCAACGCAGCCACCAGCATCATCAGCCAGCCCAGAGGCTTAGCACCTGTCAACAGTCCCAGCATGTAGGCTGCAGGCCAAGCCAATACGTAAACAATCCACAGCAG
>JBCCES010000218.1:0-2336 GCA_039030115.1 Myxococcota bacterium | reverse complement strand
CCTGTTTTTGTTTGTTGCGTACATAGAGAGCACTCGCAGGGTCATCTCCCACCAGCACGGTGCACAAGTGAGGGGGGCGGTGTCCTTGTTTGGTATGTTGGACAATGTGTGCTGCAAGGGTTTGCTGCATGGTGTGAGCAAGGGCTTTGCCGTTGAGTATTTTTGCTTGCTGGTCCATTTACCCTCTACTACCTCAATGCATTTTTACTATAACCCTGTTTTTATGAGCTCGCCGCAGGCGTTTCGTCCTGTTTGCAACGTTTTTGAGGGGAGCGCTGGCAGCAATTCGGATTCGCTTGAGGTCCTCCACATGAACCACGTAGCTGCTTTTTACTCCCTTTTTTGCTGAGCAAAACGCCTATGGCCATACCGGCAATGGCTGCAAGCACGATGGTAAGAGTGAGAACAAAAATTGTCATGGCGTGGGCGGATGCACGGTAATTTGCGCATTGGGTAGTTGAAAAGATTCTGGCTGCAAATGGGTTGGGTCTCCCACCAAAACAGCATGCATTTGGTGACTAGATAGGGTTTCTTGAGCCACTTGAAATATATGCTGGGGTGTGACACTCGCAATGTTTTCGAGCAGCTGACGGTGATAATCGAAAGGTAAATTGCGTACAAAGAGGGAAGCCATGTGCTGGCTCATGGAGCCCACTGTATTGAACCGTCCTGGAAAAGAACGCAGCAAGTGTTGCTTGGCTGCTTGAACCTCCTTGTCGCTGGGAGGGGTTTGTTGTAGTTGATCCAGTTGTGCCAATATTTCTGTAACAGCAGCCGGGGCATGAGGCTGTTGAATGTTTGCGTAGATGAGTAAAGGACCCAGCCCACGCAATGTTTGCAGGGTTGCATGGCTGCCGTATGTCCACCCTTTTTCTTCTCGTAATTTGAGGTTTAAACGGCTTGTAAACATGCCGCCAAGAATTTCATTCAGCACCAACAAGGCAGCATTGTTGGGTTGACCTGGGCGCAATGCAGGTGTGCCTAACAAAACAAACGTTTGCGGTGCATTCGCACGGGGAATCACATGAATAGCCAATTGTTCAGGGGCTGGGGGATCGGGAGGCGCTACAACAATCCCTGTCGAATTTTGCCATTGGGCAAAATGTTTTTGGGCCAGTTGCTGCGCTTTTTGTGGGGAAACATGACCACTCAAGAGTAACGCTGTACTTTGAGAACCAACATAGGATTGCCACATTTGTACCACATGGGCTCGTTGCAATTTTTTCACAGAGTCAACGTTGCCATAAATGGAATGTCCGTAAGGATGTTGTTGCCCATAGGCTTCTTGCCAAAAGGTTGCCATGGCCGTGTAGGGTGCCTTGGCTTGGTTATGCTGCAACGATGCAAGATGCTTGGTTCGAACTCGTACAAAGTCTTTTTGTGAAAATGCAGGTTGTTGTAGCATCTGGGCCAACAGCTGCACGGCTTTGTCTGCATGGTGTTGTAAAACACCCACCCACAAGTGAATGGCATCTTGCGACACCTGCACGTTCACTTGACTGCCTAAATCACCAAAGGCCTTTGCTAGGTTGATGCTGCTGTGTTGGCTTGTGCTTTCTCGCAACATCTGACCCATGAGGTAGGCAGTGCCTTCTTGACCGGTGGGATCTTGTGCTGAGCCTACCTTGAGGGTGACTTGCACATGAACAATGGGTAGGGTTGGCAAGGGTGTTGTCAATACTGTTAAACCGTTTGATAGTTGAGTGTCGTGAAATTTGGGTAAAGCAGGTACAGCAGTCATGAGAGCCGCCTGCGGCCGATGACGTCGCCATGCTTCACTATGAGTACATCCACAAATGAGCAGGTTCGAAAAAAGAAAAAAAGCGATCTGTTTGTGTATCCATTGATGCTTTTGTGATCTGTTTTTCATGATCTTGCTCTCCTCGTTCACAAGCCGACAATTCCTTTCAATGCTACGTTAAGAATTCCCTTGATGGCAATCGTTTGCTTTTGTTTCACATGTCGATGAAACTTTTATTGCTTAGGGCCGGCAGAAAAATCCTTTAACCGGTCCATGGACTTTAGGAAAGGCTGTTTTTTTGCACCTTCACGATACCTCGCTGTTGCAGCCTTTGTAACTGCAGCAGTAAATTGCTTTCGTCGACCTGCCCATACAAGCCACGCAAAAAAGCAAATCCTGTTTGTAAACAAGAATTGTTTTGTAGTTGGGCTAGCAATTGAGCCATGTGGGGGTCGCATTGCAAAAACCGGCAGGATTCTTGCCGGCGGTAAATGACTACAAACACGGGCTGTACGCCTTTTGTTGGCAGCGTTTGCATTGTGTTATCCATGTCAAACACCGGGTACTTGTAAATGCCCAAGCGGGCACTGGGGTG
>JBCCES010000217.1:0-2359 GCA_039030115.1 Myxococcota bacterium | reverse complement strand
CGCGGTCGCGGATCTCGCCGCCGAACATCAACCGGTAGAGCGCCGGCTGCGCCAACATGCTTGCTAATTTTGATCTTATTCTTTTTAATTCTTTATTTTGTTTTCTAATTAGTTTTACTCCAGCAATATTTTTTTTCCAATTATTCAATAACGTATCGATTTTAGATATGACAATTTTGACAGTTCCTGTTTTTGCCAGAATAGTTGATAACTCTCCCACTTCTTTTTTTAATATTCTGTTCTCCTCTTTATCATCTTCGTCATCCGAGTTGTTGGTTGATCCATTGTTTTGCGTGATAAATTTTGTTCTGAAGTGGGAAGCATATGGTGCTGAATTAGGCCCATAGGCAGATGAAGACGCTACAGTGTGTAATGCGCGTTTTGGCAAAGGGCTAGTCGATTGTTTGCTACGAAAACTTAGTAATTGTTGCATGATTTCGTCCGATTCCATGTGTACCATGCCCAACTGAGATTGCTTAACACCGAAATTCCATGACACATCCATGTTGATGTTTTGATGAAGATCTGCATCCCAATCCTGAAGGATGAATTTGCTTTCTTCCATGTTTTGTGCGTCTGTTATTTGGCTGTGTGTGTGGTTTTCTAAACGAACCAACAGCGTTGGCTGTGATGCGTCGGATTGATGGATAGCATTTTGAAACACCTGTAACAGGTTCTTGTCTGATTTTTGTTCCCATCGCATTTTGCCCATATGAGGTGTTGCCAGTACAATAAAGGAGGGTTGGCCGTCTTCTTGGCAGGTTATCTCAATGGATACACTGAACTCTTCTGAACCTTCGTGGTGGATTTCGCGTATTTTTACCGTGGCAATATGTTCGCTGCTTGTGCAGAGGGTTTGCATGTGTTTGCCCACAGCACCTGGAATTTTATCCGAAATGGTGTTGAGATCAATGGTATATGTTAAAATGCCCTTGTCTCGATCAAAAATTTCTGATTTTTTTGGGATGATTCCATCGAGTGTTTGATATGCTTTTCGAGAAAATTCTTTAGGGTCTTGCAGTGAAACTTCCCCATTTACAGCAGCGGTTTGTACGTCGTCTGTAACGAGTCCTGCCAAAGAAGAAATGCCCTGTACTTGCAGAATTCCCGATGCATTGTCTACGAATTGTTGCATGATAGAGCTCCGGTAGTCTTGTTCGTCGGAGCATCCAAACAGAGCTAATAAAGGAAAAAGAAAGGCTTGTGTCTTTGAAAAATGTTTTATCATTTTTTACGTTCCTCCAGTTTTAAAATCATCTATTATTAATCTACCATCTTACATTTGATTTTTTCAATATATAAATAAGGTTAGAAAAAATTTATTTATAATAATTTTTTGTTTAATAGAGTATAAACCATGAAAGTAGTGATTACTGGATCTACAGATGGATCCAAATCTAACATCCTCATGTGGGTTCGTATTAAAGGCGAACCCATCTCCCTCTATGTGGCTTCAACAGTTCTGTTGTATTTATAAAAGCTCTTTAATGCTGTGCTAGCAGCTTAACAACTTCTTGTAAATGTTTTGCTCTGGCCATCTCCAGAGCCGTTTGATTCTGCTTGTTTTTGATGGTTGTATCAATGCCTGCATCCAAAAGGGCCTGGATGGCTTGCAACACATTTTCTGAATCTTTCTTAAGATGATGTAATCCGTAAAGCCATACTAGGCCGTGCAAAGCTGTGTTGTTGTTGTAGTCTTTTGCATTTTTATTTACACCCGCTTGCGCAAGCATTTGAACAAGCTGGTTCATGTGGGCAGGGGTATCAAAACAAAATTTAAGACAGTGCAAGGGGGTTCCTATCGCCTCGCTTACCTTGCCGACATCCGCGTTTGCATTCAATAGCACTTGGACGTTTTGTATACTGCAACTAGACATAGCTTTGTGTAAAGGTGTGAGACCGGATTCGTCGGTGGCATCCTTGTTTAAACCGGCGTCAAGAAGCAGTTGTGTAGAGATAGAATGTTCGAGACCCGCTGCGTGGTGCAGGCTAGTGTTTTTTGCACGGTCAACAGCATTTTTGTTAACGTTTGCGTTCAAAAGAACCTGGACAGCCTGTGCAGCACTGGGAGAATTAGAGCCTGCTGCATAGTGCAGTGGTGTCATCTCATTTTGGTCGGTGGCATCTTTGTCGGCACCTACATTCAAGAGGGCCTGGACAGTCTGTGCAGCACTGGGAGAGCTGGAGCCTGCTGCATAGTGTAGCGGCATTTTGCGCTTGGTATCTGTAGCATCTTTGTCGGCACCTGCATCCAAGAGGGCCTGGACAGCCTGTGCAGCACTGGGAGAATTAGAGCCTGCTGCATAGTGCAGTGGTGTCATCTCATTTTGGTCGGTGGCATCTTTGTCGGCACCTGCAT
>JBCCES010000216.1:0-2399 GCA_039030115.1 Myxococcota bacterium | reverse complement strand
GTGGATGCCCTGACAGGTAAAACCCCAGCGTGTCGTGTTCATATCGTAGCTTTTCACGCTGTGGCCATTCTTGGTGTGTCATGCCTTTTTGTGCAGCAGGGTTTTGTTTGTCTTGTTTTTTCGTTGCGTTGCAGGCAGCAGAAAAGAGGTTAAACATGTTGTTTTGGCCACTTGCTTGGTCTTGCTGTAGCTTATTGGCGTTTTGCATGGCTGCATCAATAGATGCACACAGCTGTTTTCGCGGTTGTTGCAGGCAATCCATGGCTCCTGATTTAATGAGCACCTCCAGACTTTTTTTGGTGAGTTTGCCCGAGGGAATTTGCTGACAAAATTGGGTCAAGCTGACGGGAGGCTGATCACCTCGCGCTGCCAAAATGGCTGAGGTAGCCGCTTCTCCCAAGCCTTTGATGGCTTCTAAACCAAAGCGAATGCAGTTGCTTTTTCCCGTGTAATCCACTGTAAATTGACGGTCGGATACGTAAATGTCAGGTGGCAACACGGCAATGCCCTTATTGCGAGTCTGTTTGACATATTTCACCACACTGTCGGGTGAGCCGGCTGAAATACTCAGCAATGCTGCCATAAATTCCACAGGGTAAAAACACTTCAGGTAGGCAGTTTGGTACGTAATGAGAGCGTATCCAGCTGCGTGGCTCTTATTGAAACCGTAGCCGGCAAATTTTTCAATGGCGTCGAAAATTTCTCCTGCTTTGGCTTGATCAACTCCTTGTTGTGCTGCACCTTCGACAAATTTGTTGCGCTGGCGTTTCATTTCGTCAAACTTTTTTTTGCCCATGGCACGACGCAAAATATCGGCTTCTCCCAGTGTGAATCCTGCCAGCACCTGGGCCGCCAACAAGACCTGTTCTTGGTATACAAAGGTGGCGTAAGTATTTTTCAAAATGGGTTCGAGTTTAGGGTGTGGGTATACGATGCTTTTGCGCCCATGTTTGCGATCAATAAAGTCATCTACCATGCCGGCCTGCATGGGGCCGGGTCGATACAGGGCACCTGCAGCAATAATATCTTCAAAGCAGTCAGGTTTTAGGCGACGACACATTTGGGTGAATCCGGGGGATTCCACTTGAAAAATACCCGACGTGTCACCCGAGGCAATGAGAGCAAAAACGTCTGGGTGGTTAGGCTCCAGATTGTCTACCACCAAGGGAGGGAGATTTTGGCTTTTATTGCGTTGGTTGACCAGTTGTTCGGTGCGGCTAATGAGATCCAGGGTTTTCAAACCCAGAAAATCAAATTTGACCAAGCCCGCTTGCTCCACCATGTCTTTATCAAATTGGGTAATCAACTCACCACCGGGCCCTACGAAAACAGGGACATCTTCGAGCAGGGGTTTGTTGCCAATGACTACCCCACCTGCATGCATGCCTGCCTGGCGATACAGGCCCTCTAAGGTGCGTGCAATGGAGAGCATTTTTTTGTATGTTGCATCCTGCTTTGCTTTTTCTTGTAGCTGGGGGGCAGCTTGCAATGCTTGATCAAAAGAGGGCTTTTTGCCTCCCAAAAGCAGTGGCATGGGTTTGGTGAGTTGATTGACTTCAGCAAAAGGAACCCCTAAGGTACGTGCCACATCTTTAATGGCACTTTTGGGATTTAAAGCCGAGTAAGTGGCAATCTGCGCCACCTGCTGGCGTCCATAGCGTTTGGCAACATAGTCAATGACCTCGCCGCGGCCTTGCTGCATGAAATCAATGTCAAAGTCTGGCAATGATACGCGTTCAGGATTGAGAAACCGCTCAAACAGCAAACCGTGTGCAATGGGATCTACATCGGTGATGCGTAGGGCGTAAGCCACCAAGCTACCTGCTCCCGAGCCCCGACCTGGTCCTACACGAATGTCACGGTTTTTTGCCCAGTTGATAAAATCTTGTACCACCAAGAAGTAGCCGGCAAAACCCATTTTGATAATGATCTCCAATTCTGTTTGCAGACGCTGCTTGTATTGCTGTTGGTCTGCAGTTTTATCCATTTGTTGAAAACGCTGCTGCAGTCCTTTATGAGAAAGGTGATTGAGATAGTCGGCTTCGTCTTTGTACTGTTCGGGACAGGCAAAATTGGGTAGGCGCACGTTGCCCAGCTCTAAATTGACATGGCAGCGTTGGCCAATGTCGCAAGCTGTTTCAAACGCTGTGGCATAGTTGGTTTTGAGTGCATCCCACATCTCTTGGCCCGATCGGATATAAAACGCATTGCTTTCATGCTTGTGTAGCGTGGGGTCGTTCCATGCTTTTTGTTGGCGAATGGCCATAAGAATATTTTGCGCTTCGTGATCTTCTGGCATGACATAGTGGCAGTCGCTTGTGGCCACCAAGCGAAGATTTTCATCTTGTGCTAACTGCGCCAAGTCTGCATTGACCTTCTCTTGCAGAGAGATGCCGTTT
>JBCCES010000215.1:0-2408 GCA_039030115.1 Myxococcota bacterium | reverse complement strand
CGTTGTTGCAAGCAGCGTGCACCTGCAATACCTCTCGCACCTGCCTGCCTGTGTTTGTGCGGCAAAGAAACAGCACGACATTGACCGCTTGAGCAATGAGATCCCTGGGCACATTCACGGCCACTTCGGCAATGAGAGACTCCAAGCGAGTCAACCCTAATTGGGCGCTATTGGCATGAATGGTAGCCACGCCACCGTTATGACCTGTATTCCATGCCTTCAGCAAATCCAAGGCACTGCCGTCGCGCACCTCACCCACCACAATGCGATCGGGTCGAAATCGTAATACATCGCGCAGGGCATGACGCATGGTGTAACCAATGTTTGCTCTGGTGACAATTTGCACCGTGTTGGGGCAGACACAGTTCAGCTCAGGCGTGTCTTCAATGGTAATAACTCGATGAGAGGTGCGGGCCATTTCGTGCAGCAAAGCGTTGGCCAATGTGGTTTTGCCGCTGCCCGTGCCTCCCACAATGAGAACGTTGTGCCGATTGTGTACAGCATGCACCAACGCTTGATGTTGCTTGGGAGTCAGCACATTGGTGTTGACATAATCTTGCAGTGTAAACACCGCCACAGCATGTTTGCGAATGCTAAAGGCTGGCGCACACACCAAGGGCGGCAAAAATGCCTGAAACCGCGCTTTACCCAAAGGAAATGCACACGACAACGACGGGTTTTGTTCGTTGCACACGCCAACCTCACTATGAGAAGCCACCAATCGAATCAGCGCTTGGGCATCGTGTGCCGACAACCCAATATCTTGGCGATGCATGCCTTTACCCAAGGTTTCTGCCCATAAACTGCCGTCGGCATTGAGCAAAATTTCTACCACCTGCTTATCGCCCAGCAGCCGCAACACGGCTGGCCCTAAACAATGGGAAATGGCTTGTTGCACACGTTCTAACGACGCGCTGTGAGCATGCGTTTCGTTGCTAGGCGCTTGCATAAGGTCGTGGGGATGTCATCTTGTGAACGTTAATCGCATGTTGAATCGTTGGCCTTTACTTTTCTTCTCTTAACAACAACAAACCACACACACAAACTATTTCTCGGTCTTGTTTCTTACGCCAATTCCAAGATGGGCCTGTTGCAACAGGGCCAAGTTATAACTTTTCACTTTTTGGGACTAAGTTCTCAAGCAAACTTAAGAAAGGCCTTATCTGTTGGCTATGCGAGAACAAATACCCTGAAAATAGGTTGCAAAACGATCGGACGCATTGTCGTGGAGACCTGCTGCACAAACATAACGTGAAAGGGGCTTCATTGTTGAGTCACATGCAACAGTCATGACAGTCGCCAATGCGTTATGCAAGGTAAACGACGGGATAACCTCTTCACATAAACCCGCCACCCCTTCCTCGGGAGATGACAACTTGCAAACCTCCTGCTCAACCGTTTGCAATCTGTTTTTGAATTTTTTTGCCCACTGCCAGCAAGTAAACGAAGAGCTAATTCCCAAAGAGCTGCCTTCATTGGCATTTCTCGAACAGACTCCTTGAAAAAGAATTTCTGGCATTTTATCCTCAGTCGCATTGCGTTGTGTTTGTGAAAGGACTTCGATTCGAGCTTGAATGTTTTTGGGGCTACATATATTTTGCATAAACTCCTCTATTTGAACACACCCAGTCTGCTCCATAAACCTTTTTTGATCGCTTTTCAAAGCACCGATTGCAGATAAACACTGGGTCTTTATCCCTTTTGCCTTGCAAAGATCCGGAATTGCTGTTTGAAACTTCTGCGCTGCTTCCCAGCACTTTCCGCTGGCAGTGAAAGCGATCAGTTCGCTGCCGGCGTCAACATCAGATGTTTTGTCGCCACACCCAATCACAAAAGCAGCGAATCCAATTATCCAAAAGGTCTTGTTCACGTTTTTTCTCCCTGCCAAAAAGATCATTCATTCGCTTGACGAGAGCAAACACCTTGAAAATAATTCACCGCTATATCTACGTCTGAATCCACAGTGGAAAGCAGACTGGTAGCTTTAGAAACTGAAAAAGAGCTAGACTGCTTGCCCAGACATACTTGCAACATAAGCCCCTCAATTTTTGAACAACCGCTGTTTTTCATAAAATCCCTCAAATCCCCATGAAGTGTAAACAAACCCGGAAGTGATTCGTTGCAATCAGCTTGAAGAATGATATCTATGCGAGAATTGCATAATGGCTTACCTTCCAATGCCATACTTGCTTTCAGCTTTTCTCCAAACTTTTCTGCCCAACCCCAGCATGTCCCGCTGGAGCTTAAAGCGAGCTCGCTTGTAGAGGTTTCAGAAGAGCTATTGTTATCACCGCATGAAGAGACTGCAAACATGAAACTAACAAACAGTAAACTTCTTTTCATACCCTTACCCTGCTTGCTCAAACGGCATGCGGTACTGCTTTTGCAAACACAACAATTCCAAGCAT
>JBCCES010000214.1:0-2418 GCA_039030115.1 Myxococcota bacterium | reverse complement strand
TGTTAGCTTATACCAATGGCAGGTGAAAGTTGTCTGTTTGCCTCGTAAAGGTAGATTCCGTCAATGCAAAGTTATGCCCAGTGAACAGAAAAAACAGCGTGCCCTGACACTGTTGGAGCGACTGATCAAACGGTTTCCCAATGCACGCATTGAACTGGAATGCAAAGAGGGTGATCCTTGGCAACTGCTGGTTGCCGTCTGTTTGTCAGCGCAAACGACGGACAAACAGGTCAATCGGGTCACACCGGCTCTGTTTGCCGCCTACCCTACTGTCATTGCCATGGCCCAAGCGCAACCTGCCGATATTGAACCCTATGTGCACTCTTTGGGATTTTTTCGTAACAAGGCGCGCAACTTAGTATTGGCTGCCCGTGCCCTTGTGCAAGAACACAACGGGCAAGTTCCTAGGAGCCGCAAGCAACTCCAACAACTCCCCGGCGTAGGCCCCAAAAGCGCTGCTGCCATTGTCTCGAATGCATTTGGTGAGCAGGCCATTGCCGTCGATACCCATGTAGGAAGAATAGCCAGGCGCCTGGGGCTTTCTCAAAGTCAAAACCCCAACCGAGTTGAAGCAGATCTCACTGCATTGCTACCTAAACACAAACTACTACAAGCGCATCACACATTGATTTGGCACGGCAGGCGCATTTGTCATGCACGTAAACCGGCTTGTAAGCTGTGCCCCGTTCAAACCCTGTGCCTTCGTGTGGGCGTGATAGATTAATCGGTCAATTTTGCCTCGGTTTGCTTGCGTTCAAAACACTCCAATACATCCGCCTCTTGCCAATCGTTAAAGCCCTCTACTTCAATGCCGCATTCATACCCCGCCTCAACACGGCGAACGTCCTCTTTAAAACGCCGCAGGCCACTAATTCGACTTGTGCATAACAGTTCTTCACCCCGCTTGACACGAACATGAGCAGATCGTGCCATCACACCTTCAGAAACAACACAACCAGCAATCTTACCCAATTTGGACACAGAAAAAATTTGCCGAACCTGAGCTTGGCCTAATACAACCTCTTCAAACACAGGATCTAACAAACTTTGCATCAGTTGGCGAACTTGATCCACCATATCGTAAATGACATGACAAGAATAAAGTGTTAGCTTTGACCGAGTTGCCCGCTTTTGCGCTTTGCTGTCTGGTTTTGAATGAAAACCAATGACATGAGCACCTGTTGTGAGAGCCAAATTCACATCGCTTTCTGTAATGGTTCCTACACCACTGTGAACGATTTCCACCTCTACTTGAGAAGTAGACAACCCCTTAACTGCTGCCTCAACGGCTTCTAAAGAGCCAAAAACGTCTGTTTTGATGATCAAGCGCAGCAGCTTATTTTCCTTTTCGCTTGTCTTTTGCAAAACGTTTTCTAAGCTAGCCCCGCCAGAATGAATTAATTCTCGCTCTCTTTGTTGCTGCGAACGGTGCGTTGCAATCAGTTTGGCCACCCGATCTCCTTCCACGCAATGGCAAGAATCTCCTGGCTTAGGCACCCCAGACAACCCTAATATCTGTACAGGAACACATGGGCCAACTTGTTTGAGTTGCTGGCCTTGAGAATCCAGCAAAGACCTCACACGACCACTGTACTGACCTGCCACAATCCAATCGCCCTGTTTCAGTGTTCCCGCTTGCAACAGCAAGGTTACCAAGGGTCCTCTTCCCCGATCTAACTGGGCTTCAATGACCACTCCCGAAGCCTTACAGTCGGGATTCGCCTGTAAATTCATCATTTCAGCTTGAACAGCAATCCCTTCCAGCAATTCCTGCAGACCCTGCCTTTTTTTGGCGCTAATCTCAAATACCTGTACATCCCCTCCCCACTGCTCACTCAAAACGCCATATTCAGAAAGCTGCTGTAGCACTTTCTGAGGGGTAGCTCCGCTAGCATCTATTTTGTTCAGTGCAACAACAAGAGGAACTTCAGCCGCTTTTGCATGATCAATAGCCTCTTTGGTTTGTGGCATCACGCCATCGTCAGCGGCAACGACCAACACCACCACATCCGTTAACTTGGCTCCACGTGCTCGCATCGCTGTAAACGCTTCATGACCTGGTGTGTCCAAAAAGGTGACATGACCATGAGATGTCTCCACATCATAGGCGCCGATATGTTGCGTGATCCCACCATGCTCTGCCGATGCGACACGCCCTTCGCGCAAGGCATCAAGAAGAGTCGTTTTGCCATGATCGACGTGTCCCATCACAGTCACAACAGGAGGCCTCGGTTTGAGGTTGTCAGGATCTTCTTGTGGAGCTGTCTCCAATAAACTGGATTCATGAAAAGAGACATCCTTCGTTTCAAATTCAAATTCAGAAGCCACCAATGTAGCGGTTTCTTGATCGACAGACTGGTTAATGGTGACCATCATGCCCATCTCCATGAGCTTTGCTACCACGGCAGAAGCCTTAAC
>JBCCES010000213.1:0-2431 GCA_039030115.1 Myxococcota bacterium | reverse complement strand
TGCAAATACTTGCAAATACGGTCGCAAGATGCCATGACATCCAACGTTTCGTCTGTGAAATCCCGCGGATAACTGGTCAAAAAGCGCAGTCGTTGCAAATGAGGGACCTCCTCGTGAATACGAAACAGCAACTCAGCAAAGGACGTGGTACGACCAACAGCGTGTTGATAACAATAGTGGTTAATGGTTTGGCCCAATAGGGTCACCTCTAAAACGCCTCTATCTACCAGACGTTTGATTTCATCCACAATGGACTGGGGATCTCGATGCACTTCCGGACCTCGGGTACGGGGGACAACACAAAACGCACAAAATTTGTTGCATCCCCGCGTGATGCGCACATAGGCTTGTACTTGAGGCAGCTGTGTATATTGACCTCGAGAAGCATCCAACGCTTCTAGGTCTTCTTGCATAGCCTGATGAGGAATCTGTTTTCCTTTGCGGTTTCGGAAATCACTTAAAGCCACCTGATTTCCTCGAAGTCCTTGTTGTACGCGTTTGTAAGCCTTTGCCAACAGCATAGGGACTTGAGCCAAACGACTCGGCCCCACGAGCAGATCCACTGCCAAATCTCCTTTCATCAATTGGGTATGTACACGTTCAGCCATGCAACCCAAAACGCCAACGAGCAGCTTTTCTCCCCGCAGTTTGCGATTGCGCAACACGCCCAAACGGCTGAAAACCTTTTGTTCACTCAGATCGCGTACCGAACAGGTATTGAGCAAAACCACTTGAGCAGTGTCGGCAGATGAAACCAAACCACACCCCATGCCCAACAGTTGTTGCTGCACCAACTCACTGTCTAGAATGTTCATTTGGCAGCCAAACGTTTCCACATGCACTTGCACACCCTTCAATTTTTCCCCTAACTCATGAGCGTTACAGCTGCCAGTCACCCGTTCACTCCTGCTGGTTCGGAATCGATGGGTAAGGGTTTCTCAAACCGATCGACCTTGGCTTTTTGCATCACCAATTGCAAGGTTTTTTCTTGCCTCACAACTTCACGCACTGCATGCAGATCAAGGCGTTTCACAAAATCTTGCGCTTGCTTAGCCGACACCTGAGAGGCTAGCTGAGTCACCTCTTGCTTGAGTTCCTGCTCAGATACCTCTACATGCTCCTGTTTTGCAATGGCCTCTAAAATCAAATCCTTCTTAACCAAACGTTGCGCACGTTCTTTGAATTCTTGCTGCATGGACTTGTCAGCTTTTTGCTGCAACACATCTGGCTGCACTCCTATTTGTGCTGCCGCTTGCCGTAAAAGATTATCAAAACAGGTTTTTACCAAAGCATCGGGGAGCTCAACATCGTGCAGTTTTAACAATGCATCAACAATTTCTTGCTTGCAATGTTGTTGCTGCAGCTTGCGCTTATGATCTTGCAAACCCAGCTCAATCTGCTCTTGCAGCTGCTGCACAGTCTCCCCTTTTGTCAATACGTCTTTCGCAAACTCGTTGTCTACTGCGGGCAGTTGACGCTGTTTTGCATCGCGCACTTCCATATGAAAAACCGCCGGCTTTCCTTGCAATGCTGCATCAGCAAAGTTATCTGGAAGTGTCAGCTGTACTTCAAACGCTTCACCCACTTTTCGATCCACGAGAGCCTGATGAATTTCTGGAAATGCGCTGTGGGTACCCACATGAATCTCTACGTCATCCTGCTGCAACGCCGCAACAGGCTTGCCGTTGACCTGGGCACGCATGCAGCAACGCACAACATCGCCTTTGATAATGGTTTTACGAGGGGCAATGGGAGCTAAGACGCTAAACCGTTGCCGCAGCTGTTGCAGCGCGTTGTCTACATGCTGCTTTCCCACTACAAATTCAGGAACACGCACGTGCAAGCCCTGCCACTTTGCCAATTGAATGTGGGGCTTCACCTGTACATGCACAACACAAGAGATATCTTGCCCCTGTGTATAGGCAAGGGGCTGTTGCATTTGAGCGTCTTGTACAGGGCTGGCATCCGCTTTTTGCATAGCCTGAACATACACAGACTGCAGCTGCTTTTGCGCTACCTCCGACTCCAAGCTGCCCCCGTAACGCTTGCGCAACAAGGCCAAAGGAACCTTCCCCTTTCGAAACCCAGGCAACTGCGTGCGAGAAGCTAGCTGGCGATATTCATCAACAACGCATTGATCCATATGTTTGGCCCACAGCTTCATATGGATTTCCAGCTGTACAGGGCTGCGTTGCTGTACGCGAAATTCTCCCTCTTTGCTTGTGCCTTCCCAAACCGACATCACCACATTCCCCACTGCGCGAGCACCCAATGACTTGTTAGCCACTGCTGACTCCTTAGCCACCACCGGCCCTCTTCAGCCACCACTTTTGGTGCGAGCGAAGGGACTCGAACCCCCACGGCAATGCTGCCGCTGGAACCTAAATCCAGTGCGTCTACCAGTTCCGCCACGCTCGCAAGGTCCTAATTG
>JBCCES010000212.1:0-2447 GCA_039030115.1 Myxococcota bacterium | reverse complement strand
TTCTTTGATGCCGTCATGGTGCTAGACAAAAACCCCCACGTGCGTCAAGCCCGTGTGAACTTGTTACAACAGCTACAACAACCTCTTTCGCAATTGGCTGATTTTCATCGTTTGGCTAGCTTGACCTAAAAAATTCTTTCTAGATTTCGGGAATTTCTGGGTAGGTGCGCTTGTTATGTGGAGTAGGGAGTTTTGCAAAAAACACTAAGCATGCTCCCCAGCGGGAGCCATATCCAACACCTGCAATTGCACAGTTTGTCTACCTTGCCACTGGTTGACTTCTACACACGCCAATACATCGACCTCTTTGTGCAGGAGATTTTGTTTATGTCCCAAAGAAAAGGCAATAAAGGGCACTTGGCTGCCCGCTTCACCTTGAAACGCGCCCTTCAGATGTTTGTCTTTCAGTAAACGCAGTTGCTTGGCTTGTAGGCAATTGAAACGAAATACTCCCTGGGGGTTGCCGCGACCAAAGGGAGCAGCCTGTTTGAGGGCCTGGGCTAAATCCATGGTGACCTCTTGCAGGGGCAAAACAGCGTCGTATTGCAGTGTTTTTTCTAACTCTTCTGGTTTCAGCATTTGGCAGGCATGCTGTGTGAGAGCTTGACGAAACGCATCCAGTTTGTGTTTGCCCAAGCTGATCCCCACAGCGTGGGCATGACCACCAAAACCCTCCAGATGCTGGCCTACATGTTGTAAAGCAGCGTGCAGATGAAAAGCTGGAATACTGCGGCCAGACCCCTTACCTCCTGCTCCAATGACCAAAGCGGGTCGAGCAAAACGATCCACGAGCCGACTGGCTACAATACCCACAACACCCGGATGCCATGATTCGTCGCCCACAACCAAAATGGGAGTGTTGGGGGTGTTGGGATCTGTCTCGATGGTGTGCACAGCTTGCTGAACAATTTTCTGCTCAAGCTGACGCCGCTGGCGATTGTGTTCGTCGAGCCGTTGTGCCAGTTCCCAGGCCTTCTCCCACTGCTGACACTTGAGCAGATGCACAGCACCCATGGCGTGATCGAGCCGACCTGCTGCATTGATACGAGGGGCTAAATGAAACCCCAAACTGCCGCTGGAAATTTCACGATCTTGCAGCCCAGCGGCCTGCAGCAAAGCTTGCACACCCACACGTCGACCCTGGGCAATATGTTGAATACCCCAATGCACCAAAACACGGTTGTCGCACACCAAAGGCATGACGTCTGCCACAGTTCCCAAGGCAACGAGATCCAAAAATCGGCTCAAGTTAGGTTCCGGTCGCAACCGAAAAAAACCCTGCTGCCGCAACACACGCCGCAGATGAATGCATACATTAAACGCAATGGCAACCGCACACAAGTGTTGCCCTGCCCGCTTGCAGTCGGGTCTATGGGGATTGATCACAGCATGCGCTTGAGGCATGTGGGGGGGCACTGTGTGGTGATCGATCACGATCACATCTAACCCCTGCTTTGCAGCATAAGCAATCTCGCCATGATCGCTGATGCCACAATCAACAGAAACAATGAGCTTAGCTCCTTGCTGCTGCAAACGTTGCACCCCCTGCCGACTCATGCCATAGCCTTCAATGAGGCGATCGGGAACGTGGGCCACGACTTTACCTCCTAGCAATTCAATAAACTCCCACAATAGAGTGGTCGATGTGACGCCATCTACATCGTAGTCACCAAACAAGCCGATGGTTTCATTGCGTTTTAAAGCGTGTACAAGGCGCTGCACTGTTTGTTGCATCCCTGCAAAAGCATTCGGATCAGGCAATTGCTGCAAGGTAGGGGACAAATAATGTTGCGCTTTTTGAACAGTATCTAGCCCTCGTGCAACCAACACATGTGCTAAAGCACGCGGCAAACCTACGTGATGTTGTAATTGCTCAACGGTTGCAGCGGATGCATGTCGATGCTTCCAAGAAACGCGAGGTGTTAAGCCATATTGCATAGATCCCCCTACTCAACAACATTTTCAACTTTGCAGGGAGTATGCTCATTGAGCGCCTAAAGAGGCTCTAAGATGGCGAAGGTTCGTCACACAATACACGAACACAGTTACCTTGCACCCATGCAAACCCCGCTGCAATGGAAATGTTGGGGTTTTGACGTTTGCCATGCACACAAATAATCCCTGCGCCCAGCTGAGCAAGCAGTGTGCTGTGCCCAGGCAGAACTGTCATTTTTCCCTGGACACCAGGAAGCTGTACGCGATCACAAGACACCTGCAAAACAGCACGTTTGGGAGTAAAAATTTCTAACTGCAGCATGGCAAACCCCCTTCCCTTTTGCTCATATTCACTGGTGGAGCTGATCGGGATCGAACCGACGACCTCTTGAATGCCATTCAAGCGCTCTCCCAACTGAGCTACAACCCCAGGTGATCGCTAGCTTGCTTCGCACAATCACAAAAGTCAATAAAACAAAATCGAAGATTCATCCCCCAGCCACGCAACTGGG
>JBCCES010000211.1:0-2492 GCA_039030115.1 Myxococcota bacterium | reverse complement strand
CAGAAACCAAACCGGCAGCAGCAGCTTTGCGGTAGGCCAACACAAGCTTGGGTAGATCACCTTGAAGACTGACGGCTTTTTGCAAACAGCTCGACAGGGGTTTACGCATTTCATGCTCCAAAAAACCACACAGCACCAGAGCCAAACCGCCTTGCGTGTAGGCAGCCGCCTTGTGCATGCCACGCAAGCTGTTGCAAGCAATCAACAAAAATGCGCCCATGACACCGGCCCATACTGGCACATACAGTGAAGCTGCGCCAAACGACACAATTCCACCCGCTGCCCAATACAAAGCAACCCCTGTGCTGCAACCTAACAGCCACACAACCAGGGCGGCAGCCACACCAAGTTGCAACACACCAATGGCCAAACAGCTCACCCACCACACCAAGCAGGGCTGCTTTGCTGGGCTAACAAACAACATATAAGTAGAACAGCAAGGCCATGCAATGACCAAAGCAGTTAGCCACAACAGACACAACAAGGGAAACTTCGTTTCCTGCACGGTTTGACCCGATAGCAATATGGTAAAATAGACCACAAAAGCCACAGCATGCAGGTTGGCCATGCTTTGAGAAAAGGGCATGCCTGGACTCAACCACACCATGTGAGGCAACACACAAACAGTAATCCCCAGCAAAACAAAAGAGGTCTGCAAGGCGGGGTCAAAACCCCACGCTTTGCAGATGCTAACCAACCGCCTGCGCAACTGTGCCTCTCTGCCTTCTTCACTACTCACATGCATCTTCCAATTGTCTGCCTTCCTCTCTCCTTTCAACATGGTTGCGGTGGGTGTTTATTCTTGTTCCTCTTTTGTCTGCTCCTGGTCTTCGGGCATTTGTGAGACCTTACCGTGTTTTTGTTCCCATTGCCGTTTCCATTTGCGTTTTTGAGCGGGAATCGTGGGGTCAAATTCGCTTTCGTCCCAATAGATGTCTTCGGGTTTGTCAAAGTATCGGGCAATATAAAAAGCAATAAAGTTGGCCATCATCCCAGGAAGCATGGAACGAATCCATGTTGGACCCCATAACTTCCAGGCTGTGGTGCACAAAAAACCTGTTGCCACAGCAAACGAAAATGCTCGGATACTGGATTTATATCCCATGACACATGCAAACAGGGGAATTACAATACAGGGAGCCCATAAATCGTAGACGGACCACATAAGATCAATAAGGCTTTGAAAGCTTAAGGCTGCCACAATGGCAAGGGTTCCAGTGGCTACCGTTGCTACGCGCAGCCATTTCAATTCGGCAGAAGCTGCTAAAGGTTCGCGTTTCAGAGGTTGCACAGTGTCGTGTATTAAGCAAACGCTGGCGGCGTTTAAATCTGAATCTGCCGTAGACATTATAAAAGCCAACACACCTGCCACTGCGATCCCTTTCCAGCCCTCTGACAAAACCGTTTGCAAAATATGGAAAAAAGCGTGGTTTGGATTAACATCGGGTGCCAAAACACTGCTACTAAAGGCAATGCATGTGATAGCAGCAAAAAACAAAACGTCTGCCCAAATGAGAGACTTCATGGTGTTTTGAGCTTGAATAGCATCTCTGGCCATGAGTAAACGTTGGGTAAAAGAAGGCTCTAAAGAAGGCGTGCAATAGGCTAAAAATAGACTAATGTAGATGATCCAATCTTGCCAATTGGTAGCCAACTGTAGTTTCTCGGCAGGAACTTGCTTCCACAGTTGTCCAATGCCTCCGATTCTCCACGAAGATTCATAGTAAATCATGGGGATCACATACAAGGCAATGGCAAATTGAAACACGTCGGTAAATGCCACAGCCCGTACTCCTCCAATGCTGGAGTAGATCACAACAATACCTGCGGCAATAAGGGTGCTGTAGAGACGATCTAACCCCCAAAAATAGTTGCCTACATAACCCAGGGCTCCAATTTGTCCTCCAACGATGCCTATAGCCAAAAGAGTTCCCATGATTCCTGTAATGACCTGGCCAGGTTTGCCATAACAGGTATGCATGATTTCTCCAATGGAGATCTTATTACGAAACCGGTTCATAAAAGGAGCCACACAGTAGGCCGTTACGAATTTATTAACGGGCATACCCAAGGTTATTAAGGCATACATGACACCCACGGTGAGAACCTTTTCGGTGGTTCCAATAGTAGAACCCCCACCCACATTGGTGGCAAAAAGAGTCGCTACAATGATGAACGTGCCGTAGTTCTTGCTACCAATGGCGTACTGCTTGACTGTGTTAACACCCTTACCAGCCCACAGACCAATCGCGAGCGTGATCACCAAATAGGCAACAACAATTCCAATATCTAGTTGACTCATGAGGAAATCTCCTTGTTAACGAAATGAATGACACGCGGAAGTGGCACGAAAAACCACTACCGTGCTTCTTTGAAGTATTTACACCGATTTACCTGTTTTTACAAGGGTAATGTTCTCAGCATTCACCTGCTTTTACATGCGCTCATGCAATTTGCTGCTTAGATATTCGGCCTGCTGCAGCAGTTTGTTT
>JBCCES010000210.1:0-2515 GCA_039030115.1 Myxococcota bacterium | reverse complement strand
GTCGAGAACGCCAACTTCGTGCGATGGCCCACCAAGAAGGACAAGGCTGCCGCTACTTAATAGAGTGCAAGCATTATTTGGCTAAACTTTGAGCTTGAGTAGTCTGTCTCAAACACATATTTTTCACTTGGCAACCTTGACATTAGATTCACAGGTGCAATAGATTGCAGAATAGAGACATAGTTTAGTAAGAGTCTTTTCTTGCCAAGCTCCGTTCATCCGGGTCTCACAACAACAGGAGGTTTTTAGATGGGTCAGTTGGATCTTGCTATTGTAGGTATTTACATGATCGCTACGCTTGCCGTGGGGATCTATTTTGGGCGCAGGACAGATAGCTTTAAGGATTTTGCCATCGGGGGCCGGAACATCGGAATGATGACCTTAGTAGCAACGATGTTCGCCACTCACATAGGCGCAGCCTCCACTATTGGACTTAGTGAAAAGGTTTTTCAGATAGGTTTTGTAATGGTTTTTGTGATGTGCGGCAGAGTTATTTGGAAATTAATAGAAGGATTTTTCGTTTTAAAAAAAATGGATGCGTGCCTCAAAGAATCTGAATCTGGAGGAGACATCATGGGCTACTTTTATGGAAAAGCGGGGAAAATACTTTTTGGTACTACGACGGTTTTGGTTTATGTAGCAGCTTTAGGACTCCAAATGAGAGCCGTCGGCTATATTTTCGAGTATTTTCTTGGACTCACACTTGAACAAGGAACTGTTTTGGGTGCAGGTTTAGTGGTGCTTTACGCCTCGTTTGGTGGTATTCGTGCTGTAACAGCTACAGATTCTCTACAATTTGCCATCTTGCTTGTGGCCGTTCCCATGTTGGCATATTGGTGGCTTAAAGAAGTGGGTGGTTATGGGGCCATTGCAAATGCGGTGCCAGCAGGTCACACAGACTTTTTTCCTCGCGGTCCCGATGCGGGTAAACACATTTCTATGTTTTTACTTTATTGTTTTCCCCTTATGACACCTATCTCTCTGCAGCGTTTTCTAATGGCCAAGAATGCTGCACGAGCAGCCTTTGCTTGGCAACTAACAGCCTGGCTTAGCGCACCTTTTTTCTGTGTGATTGGCCTCATTGGGTTAATTGCCTTCACTGTAAATCCCAATTTAGAACCTAGCTCGGCCATGCTTTCACTGATCCAACAGATGAAACTGCCGGGAGCCCAAGGAATGATGGTTATTGGTCTGTTGGCTGTCATTATGTCTACAGCTGACTCCGTATTGCATACAACTATGGTGTCTTTGGTTCATGACATCATTGTACCTTTGCGAATGAGGCAAATAGAGCCGAGAACAAAACTGCTGTTAATCAAATTGTTGTCTTTTATTTCAGGCTTCTTGGCTATTGGAGTAGCACTAAGATTTAGTGATATTCTGACAATCGACACAGTGCTGCTAAGCCTTTGGTCGGTAACCATTCCCATTCCATTGATAGCAGCGATTTTTGGTTTTCGAGCAAGTGTAAAGACACTGATTGGCGCTACGTGTATTAGTGTCATAACTGTTTTGTGGTGGAACATCTGGGGTGAGCAGCTAACAGGCGTCGGCAGCTTTGTACCAGGCCTGCTATGCAGCTTCTGCAGCTTCTTCGGTCTACGTATGCTCGACCCACCCCACTTGCGAGCGCCGATCGACAAAAATGCTCAGGGTGAAGTGCAGATAGAATCTTCAGAATCTCCCGCGGTACTGGGCACTGTTATATCAGCGCGACGCTCTATGAATTATCTGGTGTTTGGTGTGGCCATGTTGTTTATGCACATTATTCCGAGCTTTTTTCCGCAGACATGGGAACAAATACTGGGTCCATGGGATGCCGTGTTGAGCTTGAGTGTTGGGGTATGCTGTTGCCTGTTTCTGTTTCATCAAGATCTGCCTAATGTATTGAAACGACAGCTGCATCGACTGTGGCGTTTTACATTGATGTTGGGGTTGCCGTTTGCTAATACATTTATGTTGCTGAGCACAAATTATAACGATATGTGGCAAAACTACTCGTTGGTGGGTGTAGTGTTGTTGCTGGTGATTGCACCTGGTAAGAAGGTGCGGCTGTATGCGCGGGGCATGGGGTGTGCTTTGTTGCTGTACGCCTGGTTTCATGGGTTTGGTGCTACATGGGAGGTGATGCAGGCAGTACCACCGCATGTGTTGCTGAGCCATGGTGTGTTGTTGTTTGGGGTGCGGCGTCTTTTGCATGTACGTTTGGCTAGCTATCGGCAGATGATTTCGTTGCTGCGTCGCTCTTGTGCTGGTGCTTTTCATGAACCGTTAACACGTATTGGTGGTTTGGGTATTCGGTGCGAAACAGTGGTGCAGATGTTTCCGGTTTTGGTTGATGCTTACGAAAAGGCAAAGCAGGCAGGCATTTCGGTAGGAAAACTAGAGTCGATGCACTTGCAAACAATGAAGCAGCGGGTGCCGAAGTTGGTGAAAAATTTAGCAGCTGCAGTGGTGCTCATGCGTACCCTCATTGGCAACATGCGCGGCAAGCCGGTGCGGTTGCATGTGCGGG
>JBCCES010000209.1:0-2522 GCA_039030115.1 Myxococcota bacterium | reverse complement strand
TGCACCGTGCGCTGTACCGACTGCACAGACTGCTTAAATGCCGTTTGCTCCTCTTGATTGAGCGGTAGTTGCAGCACTTTTTGCACACCTTGTTGGCCTAAAATCACCGGCACTCCCACAAACAGACCCTGCACGCCGTACTCTCCTTCAAGCAAAGCAGCACAGGGTAACAAGCGATGTGTCCCCAACAAAAACGCCTCGGCCATCTCCAGTGCCGACTGCGCCGGAGCATAAAAAGCTGAACCTGTGCCCAACAGCTGCACAATCTCCCCACCTCCCTTACGAGTACGCTGCACAACGGCATCCAGTTGACTTTGTTGCAGCAAACCCATCTGCACAAGTTGTGGCACGGGAATACCACCGACACTGCAAAACCGAGGCAAGGGAACCATGTCATCGCCGTGCCCCCCCAAAACCAACGCAGTCACATCACGCCTACTAACACCCAACTGCTGCGCCAAAAATGTACGAAAACGGGCTGCATCCAACACACCTGCCATGCCAACAATCTGCTGTTTACGCAAACGGGCCATCTTGTATAGCGCATAGACCATGGCATCTAAAGGATTGGTCAAACAGATAACAAAAGCCTGAGGCGCATACCGAGAAATATGACCAGCCACCTGCCTCATAACCACCAGATTTTTCTGCAACAGATCCTCTCGATCCATGCCCGGTTTACGCGGAAATCCTGCGGTGACAATGCACACATCAGCCCCCGCAATGCCTTCGGCCTCATCGCCACCCACAAGGTCTACGTCACTTGGCACCAAAGCAGCCATTTGGCTCAAATCCAATGCCTTTCCAGCGGCAACCCCCCCTGCCATGTCTAGCAACACCACATGACCCAAAGAACGTTGCATGGCCAGCAAAGCCAGCGTTCCGCCAATTTGCCCTCCACCAATTAAAGCAATTTTTCGTCGTTGCATGAATTTGCACCTCTTTGCTCAAGCCGGCCGCTATCACTTGCAGGGCCCGTAGTGTCTTGAAAGTTGACACTACAAGAACTACATCATGCAATTGACGAAAGCAATTACAGCTCAATTTCTTTATCTAGCAAATTGACATGGGTTTTGGTTAAACGTCGACGTGCCATGCGCAATATTTTGTGTTCTAGCAAACGAGCCCCTTCACGGGACATTTGCAGGCGTTTCCCAACAGCTGTCAATGTTTCAGGATCCTTGTTCAACAAGCGATAACGAAGAATAATGTACAACATGGGATCATTCATTTGCCGAAGAACATCGCGTAGGGTTTCTCTAATAGCCTGCAAACGCTCTTGTTGCAACGTATTGTCTTCAGGCGTTTGCCCATTGTCAGGCAACAGTTCTTGCAAGCAACGCTTGTCGCCGTCCCCAAAAGCGTTTCGATCGTCCAAGCTCAGAGTGCCTGAGCGTTTTGCTTCGTTTTTACTATTCATTGCAGCAGAACGCGACGAGCAGAACTCAAGGGGAAAATGCTCTTTTAAAAACCCATTAACAACCTGCTGCATCTTTGCCCGAATCCAATAGGCACTGTAGGTAGCCAAACGAACTCCCCGTTTGGAATCAAACGAATCCACAGCGCGCATAAAACCCAGCGTACCCTCCTGCACAAGATCTTCATACGGCATAGGCGGCCAAAAAAGTTGCTTTGCAATAAAATGGATCAAACCCATATGAGCAATCACTAACTGATTACGAGCCTGCATGTTATTGTGTTTTTGTGCTTGTTTTACGAGATGATGCTCATCGCGTATATTGAGCCTTTGTGGTAGAAATGCCCTCTCTTTTGCTGCGTTTTTTGTCTGCTTTCTCGGGTGCTCATGCTCCATATGTTTTTTCCTCCTTACTAAAAGTATAGCATTATTTATTTTATTTATGCAAACAAGTAATGTATAAATATTAACTTATATCATTTCAATTTTAATATATAACTCTTTATACACAAAACATAACCCAACAAGAAGGCGGCGAACCACTGGAGGCAAACAAAAATTGGTATTACAAAGAATGCCTCTTGGCATCCCAGAGCAGTTTATCAATTTTTTCTCGTAGCTGGGGTTCCATTTGTGGATGATTTTGCAAAAATTCCCGCAAGAGTTGCTCTGCCCGCTGAGGTTTGGGCGGCTGTAATTTAAACAGATAAATGTCCACTGCTTTGAACACGCTCTTGGCGGTTAAGGCTGCATCTGCTTGCCAGGTGATGGCCTGTTCATAACGCGCCACTGCCCCTTCCCACTTACTGCGTTTGGCATAAAATGCGGCCACATGCAGGTCGTGTTTGACAAGGCGCTGCAACACCTGCTGCTTCATCTGCTGTGCCTGCTGTACGTGGGCGAGAGTAGAGCGCTGAGAGAAATCTTGTAAAAAGGTTTGCAGGGCTTTCAGAGCACTTCGAGCAGCTACAGCATCTTTCAAATGAGGCCCGGGCAAGAGAAAAAATCCCTTGGGCATGGCCAAAAAAGTCGCTCGCCCCTGCCGAAAAGCCGCATAGCCAACCTGCTCATGCTGTGGATAAAAACGCACAAACAATTCGTAAGC
>JBCCES010000208.1:0-2542 GCA_039030115.1 Myxococcota bacterium | reverse complement strand
TGGAGCAAATAGGCTTCAATAAATGGCTGCAAGTCTCCGTCGAGTACCCCCTCAACATTGCCGATCTCGTGGTTTGTACGCAGGTCTTTTGCCAAGCGGTAGGGAGCTAGCACGTAGTTACGAATCTGCGAGCCAAACGATGCTTCTCGCTTTGCAGCTTCAGCTCTGTTTTTTTGTTCCAGACGTTTTTGCAGTTCGTGTTCGTACAAGCGAGCACGCAGCATTTTCATGGCTGTGGCACGGTTTTGTATTTGGCTACGCTCCGAACGGCATACAACAGCAATGCCCGTGGGCTCATGCGTCATACGCACAGCCGAATCGGTTTTGTTTTGGTGTTGGCCTCCGGCGCCCCCGGCTCGAAATGTATCTACACGAAGATGTTGCGGCTGAATATCTACCTCCACACTGTCGTCGATTTGAGGCAATACCCACACAGCCGCAAAGGAGGTGTGCCGCCGGCCTCCTGCATCGAAAGGCGAAATACGCACCAAACGATGCACACCCACTTCAGCTTTCAAGTACCCATAGGCATATTCACCACTAATGAGCAGTGTGGCACTTTTGATGCCTGCCTCATCCCCCTCTTGCATGTCGGCCAACTGCACTTGATACCTTTGCCTTTGTGCATAGCGTTGGTACATGCGCAACAGCATTTGCGCAAAGTCTTGGGCATCGACACCGCCTTGCCCGGTGTTCACAGTCAAAATGGCGTCGTTGATGTCGTTGGGGTCTTGCAGCAGCTGTTGCAGGCGTATGCCGGTAATCAATTTTTCTGCTTGTTGTATATCTTGTTGTACCTCTTGCAGTGCATCTTGTTCACCCAGCAGATCAAGAAGTTCCTTACAGTCTGCAAGCAATTGCTGCGTTTTTTGAGCGCGTTGCAGCAGTTTGTGTGTGCGTGTGCGTTCTTGCTGTATGGCGGCAGCCTGTTTTGGGTTTTGCCAAAAGCCCTCTTGCTGTATTTGCTCATCTAACCGTTTGATGTCTGTTTGCCATTGGTTCATTTGCTGTGTTGTGCACAGTTTTTGCCATTGTTCAAGCAGTTGATCTGCTTGACGTTGCAATTCATCTTTGAGCTGAACGTCTTGTGTTTTTGCCATTGTTGCTAGAGTAACAGAAGTTTCTTGTGGCTTGACCTTCCTTATGCAGTGCGTAAAACCTAAACAGGGGGAAAATAGAAATGCCTATTTACGAATATGCGTGTAGTGCTTGCGGCGATACCCATGAACTTTTGCAAAAAATTGGTGAATCAGCGCCTAGGCAATGTCCTTCTTGCGCCAAAGAGGGCACATTGGGCAAACTCATGAGCCGCAGTGCTTTTCATTTCAAAGGGGGTGGCTGGTACAAAGACCTATATGCTTCTGCCAAGCCCAAGCAAAAAGAGACAAAGCAGCAAAAGACAGAAAGCGGCGAAAAAGCAGACAGTGGTAAAACAGAGAGTGTCAAAAAGGAGCCTGCTAAGGCCGACAGCGGTAAGAAAGAGACGGCCAAAGCTGGTAAAAAAACATGAATCCGAACCCAGGTCGCATCACAGATGCTCCCCTTCTCACCGCCAGAAGCTGCACTGCAGCTTCTTAACCCCACGGGTTACGGCACGCAGCCTTTTTGACGAGCTAGCTGTTCTAAGGCTTGTCGTTTACCTCGAGAGGTTAATTTTTTGCTAGGCAAGGTAGGCGTGAGGGCGCGATGTTGTGGGCCAGACAACACACGAGCTTGATACAGCGCCAAAGCCAATGCATCGGCAGCATCGGATGCAGGAGGTTTTTGTAAGTTGAGCAAAGAGGCGACCATATGGGCCATTTGTCGTTTACTGGCTCGCCCCGATCCGGTTAATCCTTGCTTTAAAGAGGTTGGTCGCACACCAACAACCTCAATGCCTTGCGCTGCCAATATGGTCAACACAGCGCCTCTAGCTTGACCCAGCAGCAGAGCCGAACGAGGACTATTGCTGACAAACACCTCTTCTACAACGGCCACTTGGGGCTTGTGTTTGTTTAAAACAGCTGTTAAACGTCGCAACAGTTCGCCAATGCGTGCGGGTAGAGCTTGAGACGTATTCAGCCTGAGTACACCGTGTTGTACGTGTAACCCATGGGGAGTGTGCGTTGTGCAGTCTACCACGCCAAATCCAACACATCGACTACCCAGGTCAATGCCCATCACACGCATGCTTTAGATTTACCTGTGTTTTGGTTCCCTTGCCAGCTTCATATTTTGCTCAATATGTTGTGACCCGTTGCTTTATTTGTAGACCTCTCGGCGGTGCCGTGCACGCAAAACCACTATGGTGCATTTTTGCTTATCCAACAAACACACGATGCGATAGTCTCCTACGCGATAGCGCCACATTCCCTGTTTGCCTACCAAGGGTTCTCCGAGCTGTTTCGGGTTTGACACAGACGCTAGACGGGACTGAAGAAATTGCGTGATCCGTTTTTGAATTTGCTGGTCGAGCCGACGTAAGTCCTTGCGTGCACCGGGATCCCAGTCAACGGTCCAGGCCAAATTCTTTCTCGATTTCCTCTTGCGTGTATCGTTTGCC
>JBCCES010000207.1:0-2552 GCA_039030115.1 Myxococcota bacterium | reverse complement strand
CGTATGCAGGCTGGGTTTACCTGCGAGGAGCTGGATGCTTTATGTGGGCAGACAGACCAAAACCAGTAGCCCTCCTCCCAATACTTGTAGAGAAACTGTTTTGTCTACAACCCGGTTGCGAATGGCGCATAAACCGCCCGGTTCCAACTGTGCGTGTGACAAATTCCACTGCAAACCAATTGTTGTAACTGTAACGCGAGTGAAGCAGATGAAGGAGACCAAGCAGCCGGCAGGCAGTGTGAAGGTTCTGTTGCCATACACAGCAACGGCCCACGTTGATGGATAGGCAGGCTGTTCATCATAAAGCAGCATTTCATGTGTGGCACTATGGGCCGTAAAGCGTTGTAAGGCATATAAACTGTGATCCAGCGATCCCCCAGCAATGCCTACAACCAGTGTAGGAAACAGCTGCCGCGAGCCCATCTCTTGCAAACACTTGTCAAAATCGGTGCTGTTTTGATCTGTATCACGCACATAGGTGCACTCAGGAAGTGCTTGGCCAGAAAAGGAGTCAAAGTCTCCCACTACTAACTGGGGCGAAAAGCCCATCTTGGCTAAGCGACAACCGGCACCATCGGATGCTACAAAGGGCAAATGTTGATATTGGTCAAAAAAAGTGGATGATGGCAAAGCACCATTGAGGCATAGCAGTGAGCGCATGGGTGCTGCTAAATTAAACCTCTCCATGATCAAACCGTGCCTTGAGACCCAGCATCATGATCGAAAAAAGGGTCATAATCAAATTGCCTGCCCACACGGCTGTAGCATCGATCATCAAACCGTAAGCCAGCCATAAAACCGAGGTCAACAAAAAATTAGCCAACATCAGAAAAGAGAGATCCGTTGCCGATCTGGTACGAAGCGTTTTAACAATTTGTGGCAACAGCGCAATGGTCGATGTGAACGCTGCCGCAAAACCAATAATCTCTACAACCATTTTCAACTCCCGCCGCCCGCGTAATCGGGATCCGGTCTTAAGGGTCGTGGCGACTGACCACCTCTCAGCACGGTTTTCGTGCTCCCCCGTTGTTTTAAGAAACATATAGCAAAATTGTTTTAAGCGTCAAGTTTAGGACAATTATGCTTTTTCTTGCGAAGAGGGAAATATCATTCAAAAACCATATGTTTCTCTATTTAAGAGGGTAAATCATGCGAAAAAAGCAGATAAAAACGGCACTTGCTTTATGTATATTAACAGCGTGCGGAGACAACACATCGGACGAGCCTACATCACAGCAGACCTTGAACCAGCAGGTGCAATGTACAGGTCACGATGTAGCAGCATGCCTATCCAACACCACCTGTTTGGCACATGAAACTAAATGGATTGCCCCTTTTGGCAACTCTAGAGAACTCCCGAAACCAAGTTTTTCTTGCTCAAAAAGAGGAGATTTTAAGGCACAAGAAACACCTTGTGCTCCCTTCTTAACACAACGGGAGTGCAACGAAAAAAAGTTTTGCGAGTGGGAAAAAAAACAGCAAGAGGGACAAACAAGGTCAGATATAAGGGCATCATCTTGTCCAGAAGCAGACGAGAGCTGCCGTTCGAGGCGTAGTACGCTTTCATGGAGTGTGTGTTCCCCGAAAGCTTGCGACAGCATTACACAACAGCAGGTTTGTCAGACAGCAACTCACTGCAAATGGCAACAAACATGCTTTAAGGTGCTTGGGCAATCGATTTGTCTGGACAAGGGGTTGTGTGAAGATCAATAAAATCTCCGAAGAAGCCCATCATGTTTTGCAACTTCCTTGCTGCTACCAAATGCAGCCGCTTTTTTCAGAGGGTTTCTTGAGCAATTTTGCAAAAGCTTGACAAAATATATGTCGAAAATGCGGCAAAGTTGCTCGATACTGCTGCACACGATGCTTCATCTCTTCATGCATATCAGAATCTCGACGCAGACTTGCCAATGCTTGGGGAAATTGCGATGCTTTATCAAGTTTGTCCCTGGCTTTTCCCACACCAATTGAGGAGTCGTGTTATCGATAATAAGAGGCGATCCAACATGTATTGCTTCGTACAACGTTGTAGGGCCAGGCCTCAAGCAAATACAAGCCATAAAACAACTTGGCACTCCCTTAATCTTTCAACAGAAAAACACACAGATTTCTCAGTGTTAATTTAGTATGCCTGTTGTCTGGGCATTGATCAGTACGTTATGAGAAAAAATCAAGCAAAAAATTTCGTTGTCACCCATGAACAGATTTACCTTGTGTTGAACAGAGGCAAATAAAACCTGAGAATAAAATTCATGACAGCCATAGACATTGCACGCAAAGACACCATTTGCGCACCTGCTACACCAACAGGTCGTAGTGCCTTAGCCATCATTCGTGTCAGCGGTCCTCATAGTTGGGGTATTTTGCAGCAGGTGTTTCATCCCCGAAATCAGCGACCCATTAAACCTTTTGTTGCCACGCTAGGAGAGATTAAAGGTTCAACAGACTACCAGACAGCAAACAACACGCCACTGCATAAAAAGTCTGCGGTAGATGAAGCTGTATGTATTGCCTACCCCTCCGGTCGCAGCTACACGGGAGAAGAGGGATTT
>JBCCES010000206.1:0-2584 GCA_039030115.1 Myxococcota bacterium | reverse complement strand
CCTTGAGAGCCTGTTCACTGTTCACATCCCACAGCCGCACTATCTGGTCAGCACTGGCCGAGGCGAGCCTGCAACCGTCCGGCGAAAAGCTGATGCTTGTTACTGCAGGAGTATGCCCCTTGAAGACCTTGAGAGTTTGGCCACTGGTCACATCCCACATATGCACCGTCTGGTCATCACTGGCCGAGGCTGCCCATCTCTTGCCCTGTTTCCACAAGCTTATGGGAGCAAAGCTAACACCGTTTACACCTCTCTCATGCTTTGTAAAAGATGCACCTTGACCAAAACGTAACCCCCTCACATTTGCGCCTGCAAAAACTGCCGAGTCTAGTAACGCTTCATCTACAATCGCATCTTGCAAATCAGCGTCACTAAAATTGATGCCGCTCAACATGCCACCGCGCAGATTTGCTTGCGGAATGCGAACACTGCTTAAATCTAGATTTGGCACAATTTCATTTATTGCACTGAGAATTGTAATAGCATTGGAGGCGGCGTAGCCTATCTTTTCTCGCTTTGAGCGGTTGACTAACTCCCACAGTGCTTTGCGGAACTTGTCTTGCTTTGGATCCCGTGCTGACTCTATTATAAATTCAAAATTATCCTTCATCCTACCCTGATAATCCTCTAACAACTTTTGCACACTCTCATTAAACGCATCTGATGCCGAACTTGACGTAATGCCCTCTACAGTTGCTTTATTGGCATAATACTCCTGCAACGATTTATGCAAAAAAGACCATTGATGACCACTTTGACACTTTATTGCTGTTAATGGCGCTGCTCGCATCAACCACTTCGCCTCCTCACCATTGCCACCAAAAAACTCTTTCCACACAAAACTATCTTTGTCAGTAGTACCTTTTCTACCACTTGCCTTATATAACACCTGCTGCACACCCTTCTTATTCATTTGATGTGCTAGTTTCATTACAAAAACATCGATCTTGTTATATAGATCCTTGCGCTCTTTCTCATCAAACCCGTCAAAACCATCTCGCTGCGCACGAAGACGTTCCTCCTCTTTGTCGATCTCTCGATAAAACCAATCTCCCATAAAAGCATCGTAAATGCTGTTGATACCAATATGAGAGCTGTTGCGCACCAAACCAGGCAATACTTGCATCAACATACGCAACACAAACGGACGCGAGGCCAGGCGCTGTAGATCTTCGTTGTTATTGATGTACTCTTTGTACTGATCAACATTCCAAAGCGATTTGTTTTCTTGCAGATACTGCTGCATGTACGTATCGCGCTGAGTAGATGAAAACGCAGCTGTGTACACCGTTAGACCTAAGCTGCCGTCAACACCAGCTTCAGGATGCAAATAGGTGCTGTATGTTCCAGACACCGAATTGAAATAGTGCACGCGACTAGAAATCAGTACACGTCCTTTCCATTCCTTTAAGCCGTTTTCATCGTATACATTCACATAATCAAGCAGCTCATCGTAGCCGTCTAAAATCAGCAAAAAGCGATAGTTGTTTTGTAACTCATCGATCTCGTTTTCTGTAAAACCATAACGCCCCAATGTTTCATTAACAGCATATTCCTTGTAATCGGTCAGCGTTGGCAGCGACACCCACAACGGCAAATAGTCTTGCGGACCTTGCCACTGCTGCCACAATGTATGCTCTAAATGGCGCGTAAATGTCGATTTACCTGCACCTGTATCCCCTAACAGCGCGAGCACTTTCCAAGGATTTTTTTCCTCCTCTTTTTGCAATTGCTCCAACACATACTCTTGCAAATCAAATGCACCCTCTTGCTGATAAGCCATCGAACCTTGTAGCGGAACATACACCACATCGAGACGCTCCCGCGCAATATTCTTGTCTGCCAAACGCTCCTGCTTCAACTGCTGCAGCTTCTCCTCCAAACTTTGGAGCTGCTGCGTCTGACTTTTCTGACTTTGAGGCGCCGGTTTCAATGGCGTATCTTTCACTTGCGTTGTTTGCGATGCCTGCACAGGCAGGCCCATACACAACAACATCGCGCAAAAGCTGGTTGCTGCTGCGGCTCTTAGATTGCTACATCGATTGTTCATCTTGATCTCCTTCGTATTGTTTGTTGAACAGACCCTTACTCATTTTGCTGAGCATCAGACGGATCTGCATCTTCTTTTGAGCCTACAACACGCAACCCCTCTCGAGCTGTCCCATTTTCGGCCACACTTTTGAGCACCTCCAGCCCTGCATAAAATAGCTGCCAATCCTTTTCTTCATTGATTCTTTCTTGCAGTTTCTTCGTGCTTTGTTCATGCTGCTCCCTATTGTCGCGCTGAGCAATGGCCATTGCAGCCAGCACTTTGACATCAATGGTTTTTTTATACCACCCCTCACGGTAGCATCGCACCGCCTTATTCCAAGCTTTTTGCGCTACTTCAATGCCAATATCTGACACTGCTGACAACAAACTGCTCGGGTCGCCCAAAGCAAGGTTCGCCGATTCCCGCGCTACGGTAACCAACAGTTTACGAGATACATCCAATACCTCCCCTTTAATGTCATCAAGCTTTTCTGCACCATCTTCCAACGCCCCCATAGCAGCCTGCAGCCGTTTCATCTCATACACCAAACGG
>JBCCES010000205.1:0-2588 GCA_039030115.1 Myxococcota bacterium | reverse complement strand
TAAAAAACTAATATCTAGGGAAAATTTCGCAGTTAAAAAAATCACGGAAATTGCGGAACTTTATACCCACAAAACTTTCTACCTTTATTTGCATGTTGTTGTACTTCACTTTTGATTAGAAGAAGAAGAACTAATCTTATCATTTTAAAAACACACTTATCATGGTTTGACATAAATATTATTGCGCAAAACTATAAAAGATCACAGAACAGAATTGCCGCTCCATCGTATTGGGTTTTTTCAGTAAATATCCACGACCCCAGGTTGAGGATATCAGAATTCCAGTGGGTCGAAATTTGTCAAATTTGTGTACGACTAGGAAATGAAGCTTTCCTAAAGCACAGGTGTAAACCCCATGTGCTTTAGGAATTTCCTGACTTCCTGGTCGTATGGCAACGCGCTTACGTTGGACTGGCGCGAGGTATTGCCGCCTTCAGACTCTTGTTGCATCTTGGGAAATCCACCCTTTGTAGGAAAAAAGGAACAGACAAAAGAGCAAAAGCGCGATTTGATGGCTGTTCTAAAAGGGGTGCAAAGGGCAGGTGTGCTGGATTATGTAGCTGGTTGGTACATTAAAGCGGCGTCATATATCCAAGGAACAGCAATTTGTTGTGGCTATGTCTCCACGAATTCCATCACGCAAGGGGAGCAAACCGCTGTGTTGTGGCATACGCTGTTAACGTGCTATCACATCAAAATTTACTTTGCTCATCGGACTTTTGTCTGGACCAGCAAGGCGCGAGGCAAAGCGGCAGTTCACTGTGTGATTATTGGCTTTACTGCCCACAACATGCCGCGCAAGCTCCTTTACGACTACGACACGCCACGCTCCAATCCACATGAAAAGGAGGTGAAGAACATCAACCCCTATCTGGTGGAGTCCTCTGATATCACTATTCCGACTAGATGTGCGCCTATATGTCCTACTCCTGTTATACAAAAAGGCAGCTTTACTTTGGATGGCGGCCACCTCACTCTTTCTCCGGTGGAAAAGAAAGAGTTTGCTCAAAAAGAGCCTGCCGCGCTACCGTACATCAAAAAGTATGTTGGCGGCAGGGAGTTTATCAACAACGAAGAGAGATATTGCCTTTGGCTCAAAGACGCAAAGCCAGGGGAATTGAGAAGCATGCCGCTCGTGCTAGCGAGAGTGGAAAGGACAAGAGAGTTTAGACTTGCTAGCAAAAGAGAAACCACCAAACGTTTAGCGAACACGTCAGCCCTATTCGCTGAAATTCGGCAACCGGTAAGCGATTACATTCTTGTGCCAAACCTTTCTTCGGAGCGGCGTAAATACATTCCCATCGGCTTTTTTAACCAGCGGGTGATCGCTAACAGCAGCAGTTTGGTTTTACCCAACGCCACGCTCTATCACTTTGGCGTTTTGACTTCACTCATGCATATGGAGTGGATGCGGCATGTGTGTGGCAGACTGAAAAACAGCTATCGCTACTCAAGCACTTTGGTTTACAACAACTTCCCCTGGCCACAGGACCCTACGGCCAAGTGCAAACAGGCAATTGAGTCAAAAGCACAAGCTGTGCTAGACACACGGGCGCAATACCCCAACAGCACCTTGGCGGACCTCTACGACCCATTGACCATGCCGCCCCCGCTGCGCAAGGCACATCAAGCGTTGGACAAAGCCGTCGATCGGGCGTATCGGCCCCAACCATTTACCGACGAACGCAGCCGCATGGAATTTTTGCTCGAGCTTTATCAGCACTACACGCGCTAAAAGCATAAAAGGAAACCGGTATGGTCAAGCCAGACACGCTGTATGTCGTTAGCTCTCGGGCATGTGTCAGGCAGTTGTTGCTCAATGAGAAGCCAGGTCGTCATGTTGTATGGACATCTCGTGATTTTTTTGCCTATCTGCGCGTGCTGGGTTTTGCCTCTTTTGGGCAGGTTTTGTGCGACCGCCAAACAAGTCGATTGGCTGCAACTGCTGCGTGGTTTGCCAGTAACAAGGCTCAATATGGCGATCGGGCGTCTCACGAAGTGAATCTGTTAGATGCGCTGCATGAAAGCAATCTAGAGGCGCAGCATGTCTGTGAACGGATTGCTGGGTTATCTGCGGCTCAGCAGGGTGATGTTTTGCAGCAAGCTAGCTTATTGTCTTTGCTCAAGCGTTTGAGTTATGCAGAACGTCTGTTAAGCAGGGCGGGTTTGTGCGATGCCAACACGGTTTGGTGGCGCTGTTTGCAACACTTGCAGCAGAGTCGTGAGCCTCCTGTCGGCTTGCAAAAATTTGACTCTATTGTTTTTGACCGTGTTGTGGATTTATCTGCGTTGCAGTGGCGATTGGTTTCGCAGTTGGCTCGCTTGGGTTTGCAGATACGAGTCTGCCTGCCTGACTGGAGGCAGTTGGGTCTGTTTGGCCGTGTTGTAGAACAGATCCACAGATATCTGAAGGAGCAATCAACGACAAAGAATTTGCATGTGCAGTATGTTCCATTTGTCAATGCCAAGCAGAACCTTTTGGATTTGTTGTCTGACGCAGCTTGTTTGCAATCTTCGGATCATGTGACTCAGACGGGTACATGCATACAGCTGCAAGCAGCTGCCAACCCGCATCAAGAGGCTCATTG
>JBCCES010000204.1:0-2606 GCA_039030115.1 Myxococcota bacterium | reverse complement strand
ATTTAAAAAAATAAAAAATAAAAGTCCACCACATTTTTCAACCCTCAAGGAATATGTAAATTATTTTAAATTACTTCATGCCTTACACCCAAAACATTTTGCACAATTCAAAACCGAAATTACAGAATTCCATGAGGTTTTCTTAAAACAAAACTGCTTTTTAGAAGATAAGATCCAACAGGCGGCACAAGAATTAGACAATCGAATCTCCGAATTAAATCACCCAATGCAAAAACTTTTTGCAAAGAGTGCATCGTTCAAAAACCTCGAAGCAGCTTCCAAACCACAAATAAATTACCTAAAGCAAAACGAGGAATTCGCTAAGCAAATGAAAGAATTTTTTTACCTTTACAAGGACGAGATAGAAAGAATATTTTTAATCCGTGACTTCTTCTATGGCATAAGGCGTTATTTCTGTGACAAGAGAAAGACCGAGGCTAACTTAGAAGAGAGATTTCGCACTTGGGAAAAGAGAAAAAAATTTGTTAAAAATTTATCACTTCTTATAAACGAAAACTCGTCAAATTACATCTAAAAACCGCACTATTGCGTCTCCTCTTTAACCCAAGCAGTCACCTGTCGCACGGATTCACCATGCATCGTGTTGACGGTAAACACTGCACCCACCAATGTGACCGGTTTGTTCTTGCCTAGGTACTTGTCGGCGTAGTGCCTGTCTTTGATCTGCTGCAGCGCCTTTTGGGCCAACTCCTGATGTTGCTGCAATAACGTCGCAGCACGCTCTTGTTGCGCTGCAGGATCTGTGAGATCGTCTAGAGCATCTTGATCTTGCATTTTGCTGCTTGGAATCACTTTGCCTGGGTGCAATTTAAATTCAAACACATAGGTGTGGTTGTCTAGGTCAATCACAGCATCTACCCTACCCACATTGGTATGCACCTCAGTATGGATACGATAGCCCAACAATTGATAAATGAGGTAAAACACGGTTTGGTAATAGCGCTCCAAGGGAATATGTAGCCGGTAGGAGATGCCTGCCAAAATGCTGCGCAAACTCGCAAAAAAAGCCTCTAGATCATCTTGGGCCAAGGCATGGGTCAGCTGCTGCAGATCTGTTACTGCCTTGCCTTGAGACAAATGGCTGTAACGCTCCATGAGGCTTTCTAAAAAGGCTTCTCGCACCTCTTGATTGGGGTAGTTTACCATATAAGAGCGCGTGGAAGAGTCGTATCCTGTGATGGTTAAATAGCCTGTTTGTACCATGAGAGGCAGCAGGCACTCATGCAATTCGTTTAGCTTGTAGCTGTTGAAGGCCGAGTCCGATACCGATGCGTTCACGAGATCCTTTGGCTGAATGTCTTTGTTGCGCTTAATGAGATGGGTGAGAAACGTGGGTGTGCCCGTTGCAAACCAGTAGCCACGAAAAACCCCCTTGTTGAGCAGCAAAAGCGTGGAAAACGGATTGTACACCCGCTGGGCGCCAGGGGCAAATTGGTATCCATTATACCAGTTACGCACCTTGTCTAACACACCAGCACGATCCAAATTCTCTTTGCTGGCTAGGGCGTCGATGTGAGAAGGAAAGTTTTTTTCCAGCTCTTGCTGGGTATAGCCACACAAGGCTGCGTAGGGCTCGTCTAGAGAGATATCGTCCAAATTGCTGAGGCTAGAGAAGATTGAGACATGGGCAAATTTACTCACCCCCGTGACCAATAAAAAGCGTAATTTGCCGCTTTGCCCTTTTAAAACGCCGTAAAAATCCCTGAGAACATCTCGGTTGTCCTCAGCAATCTGCAGGTTTTTAGCTAGCTGCTGATCTGTTTTGCCCCCTAGATGATTCACCATCGGTCTGTCGTATTCATCGATAAGAACGACGGGTGGATCCTGTTGTGCCAACTGCTCAATGAGTCGATTTAGACAGGCTGGCAATGTGCTGCTTGGATTGAAAACGACCCCATAATGTTCAGAGATGGTTGCAATCCGTTCTTTCAGATCTTGCTGCAGTTCTCGGGGATTTCCGTTGGCAATGTTGAGCATATCTAAATGGATGACGGGACGCTTGCAAGACCAGTCCCAACCTGTCTCTTGCTCAATCCACAACCCCTTAAATAGTTCTCGATGACCCTTAAACAAGTGAAACAGTGTGGAGATCAGCAGCGACTTACCAAAGCGCCTGGGGCGGGCCAAAAAGTACATCCCTTTAGCAGGGCGAACGAGTTCATGAATATAGCGTGTCTTGTCTACATACACAAAGTCTCCTTGTATGATATCATCAAATGCATGGATGCCGATGGGCAGAGATTGCAGACTCATATCAATGTGCTCCCTCGCCTCAGTATAAAGCAATCAAGTCTTGCTTGGTCAAACTCTGTTTACGTTGCCCGGTAATGTGATGGTGGAGCTGTCCATCGCGCATGATCAAAAGGTGTTTACCGTAGCGCAAGGCATCCTCCAAACGATGGGTAGCCATAATAGTCGTCACGTTTAAACGTGACACATGGTGCGCGGTGAGCTGCATGACACGATCTGCCGCGGAAGGATCCAAAGCACTGGTGTGTTCATCAAGCAATAGCAGCGCTGGCAAATGGAGTAAGCTCATCCCTAAAGCAAGGCATTGTCGTTGCCCTCCCGAGAGATTTTTCACT
>JBCCES010000203.1:0-2623 GCA_039030115.1 Myxococcota bacterium | reverse complement strand
GTTTTCCCCGTTTGCCTAGGTGCATGCAGCAAAAAATATTTCTTTTGTGCAATCAGAGCCAGCACTTGCTTGAGGTTCCAGCGGTGCAGAGGGTCCAAAACATAATGATGTTCAGGGTCTACAGGCCCGGCTGTATTAAAGAAACGTTCCATGTCACAAGCATAACATGTCGTCTTATTCTCGTGGCGTTGGAGTGCCCGCTTAGAACTCCTCAATGGGCTCGGGTCTATTTTGCAAAATGGTGTCGACGGTGTGCATGATTCCCTCATCTAGTTTGTCTACGACATCCAAGCATTGTAGGTTTTCTTGCAGCTGATCCACCTTACTTGCACCCAAAATGACTGTACTGACATGAGGATTGCGTAAACACCAGGCAAGAGCTAACTGAGCCATTGTACAACCCAACCGTTTTGTAACTCTCTGAAGTGCCGCGACCTGATCAATCTGTTGGCGGCCTTCCTTGGACTCTAACCGCTTACGGATCCATTCATGTCCTCCTAAGCTTGCTCGGGAGCCTTTGGGAATTTCTTTGTTGTATTTGCCTGTAAGAATGCCGCCGGCTAAGGGGGACCAGATGGTTGTTCCTAAGCCTTCATCTCGAAAGAGACGGAGATACTCACGTTCCAATTTCTGACGGTGAAACATGTTGTATTGTGGTTGTTCCATGGTGGGAGGAATCAGATTGTATTGGCGTGCTGCTGCATGAGCAGAGGCGATTTCCTGTGCTGACCACTCTGATGTGCCCCAATACAAAACTTTGCCTTGCTGTATGAGGTGGTGCATGGCCCAGACAGTTTCTTCGAGCGGTGTATTTTGATCGGGGCGATGACAAAAGTATAGATCCAAGTAGTCCACTCGCAGGCGTCTAAGGGCCCCATGGCACGCTTCTGTAATGTGTTTGCGGCTAAGGCCTCGTTGCGTGGGAAGCTGGCCTCCCCAAAAGACTTTACTAGAGACACAATATGCATCTCGCGGGAGTTGCAAATCTTGCAACGCTTCACCCATGATAGTTTCTGAGTCACCAGAGGCGTAAACTTCAGCGTTGTCAAAAAAGTTGATCCCGCTTTCGTGGGCGCAGCGTAATAATTGTTTAGCTATATCTTTATCCACCTGTTTGCTAAAAGTTAGCCAAGATCCAAGAGATAAAGCGCTCAATTTCAAACCAGATTTTCCTAAACGGCGGTATTGCATGCGAAAGACCCCCTTGTATGCGAGTATATTTATGTTCTCCAAAAAATGTCTGTGCGTCAACGAAAAATATCAGTTTTTATGATCCGCACCAATTTGCTAAGTTTTTGTCGATCTCTTCTGTTCTTCATTTTGCTATAGGCCGTAGTCTTAAAGATAACCTCACGTTGTCGGAGCATTGAAATCTGTTTAAAGACGCCGAGCTGTGCTACTACCTTCGCAAAATGAGGCCACAAGAGAAGGAAACACTAAAAACATCTGTCGCTTGCACATGTTGCTCGGTGGTTCACTGTTTTGTGGCAGATGTAGCTTACCTCCTACCAATGCCACTGGATTTACAGCCCCATCTCCTAACTGGTTTCTATTAGACAGTGAAATTTCTTTGGTAACACGCAGCTGTTTTTGGCTGTTGAGGGTAATATAGATCAACGTGCCGTTAGTTGTGGCAACAGCAGCCCATGGCTCTTGGTTTTCTTTTGTGTGGCCGCAACAAGGTGAAATGTCGTTTCCAGAAGGCATGTAGGCAACTTGTACAAAGCCTTTGTCTTCTGTTGTTTTGTTTTTGTCTTGATCAGGCATATTATTCTGGTTTTCATTTTTGCTCTTTTTTTTGTTTTGTATAGGAAGTTTTATGAGTTGAGAACGATCCGTTGAATGTGACAAGGGGATCCAAGTGATGTGTGTTTCGGCAGTAGCTGAATCATTTTCGTTTTTAAGAAAGTCGCCCACTACCATCGCAACAGTTTGTGGGGGTTGTTGTGGCTCAAGTTGCGCTTTGCCAATGGTAACCAAGCGCGTACGGTGACCGACATCAACAGACTGTACAGAGGGGTTCTGGGCTAGATTTGCTAACGACAATATTTGCACTTGAGTGCTTGCCGGGTTTGTGATGACAGCCCATTGAGAATCATGGTCTGTTGCGATGTGATGGGGAGCTGTTGCTACGTTGACAACAAAACCGGCGTTTGTGTTGGCAATTCCTGTGTTTATATCCAGTGGCAGAACGTGTATCTGTTTTTCTTTGGGGGAGGTTATCAGCGCAGTGGTGCGTTGCGTGTTGTCTAAGAAGAGCGTTGCGTCTACTGCGGGTTTTTCGATGCTAGAAAAAGCAAATGGTTGATTGACAAAGGCTTGGTTTTTTTGGATGGGAATGGCGTACAAGTGTCCCTTGGAGCCATCTAAGGCCCATACAAAAGGCGTGTTGGGCAAGGAGGCTAAGCGAGAAGCAAAGGCTTTTAACGGCACGGTGAGGGGAAAAAAGCGATTGTTGGCGGGTACCACGGCTCCTGTTTCCATATCGACGGCCCACAGCAGTTGTTTTTGAGGACTGGCCAGCATGAGGCATGAACGAGGTTCATCTGTAGGGTTAGGGGTACAAGCTGCCAATACAGCATGGGCGATGGGGGAGACATCTGGGGGAAGACGTAGGCGGTTG
>JBCCES010000202.1:0-2646 GCA_039030115.1 Myxococcota bacterium | reverse complement strand
GCAGAAGAGGGCCATAGAGATGTTATAGAGACGTTGCTGCAAAACAACGCAGATCCAAATATTCTTGACTCATGGGGAAGAAACGCGCTGCATTGCGCCTTGCAAGGCGATCACATCCATGTGGCGCGCTGGTTAATGAGAAATGTATTGCCTGTGAAAACAATCAAGAAGGAACAGCAAGCGGCAGCAAAACGGGCGAAGCGGCTGCCCATCATCAGGCTCTTGCTACGCGAAGGAACAAACCAAAATCAACGTGATCAATGGGGATATACGCCTGTGAATTGGGCAATGCAGTGGTTGTCTTGTGGATACAAAAAAATTGCACAAGAGCTGTTTGATTACGACTTAGAACACAACGGCCTTGAACTCTATGACATTCAGAAACACCCTGGCAACAGAAACAATCGGTTGAGCCCCATCAATCTGTGCGAAGGCAAAAAAATAAAAAGGGAGGCATACACCCTATTGGCGGTTGGGTTTAGACCCAAAGAGAGATTCGCACAACAGATAAGAGACAAGCTCAGAACCTACGGAATCACCATTCGGTCTATTACGACAATCAAGGATTTTGACTTGGGGTGTCTAAAAAATCGTGAAGTTTACCAGCAATACAATGCGGTGGCTTTTCCCGCAGAATCTATAAGATCTGCTAAAGAAAAAATAAAGCATCAAGATGCAGCAAAAAACACTCTATTCATCGGGGTAGGAGAGCGCTTCTTCAACGATTGACAAAATAAAGAGCAAAAAATCCCCTAAAAACCCCCGCTAAAAACAGTATTCTTTGCGGGGGCTTGACAGAAGCATGTCTATTTATCACGCAAGCAGATCATTGTGTTGGAGCTAAAGCAGCGAACTTGGGTCAAGAGGGTTGGCTCATATATGCCCATAAGTCTGCTGTCATCAGGTATACTATACACAGGAGGCAAGGCCAGATGCGTTTTATCGATCCTAAAACAGACTTTGCGTTTAAGAAGATCTTTGGCTCAGCAGGTTCTATGCAGAGACTGCCTGTTTAGCCCCATTGTTAGATGCCAGCAACACCCGATGCTTCACTGCTGTTTTTTTACCATGAAAAGCGATACCAAAAGCCAGTACACGCTCGGGTGGGTGATCGGCAAACTCGGCAACATAGCCCTTGGCCTCAATCTGTGCTAACGCCTCTTGTGCCGCTTGCTCTAGCGTATCGGGTGAGCGGGCTGCCTTGAACTCCATGACAATCCCAGGGCGTTTTTCGGCTGGGTCCACCGGAATCAGCAACACATCGGGGCGCCCCTGCCCGCTCTCGCGGTTGCTGCGAATGCGATACTCATCGGTCACATGGGCCAGCATGCCCAGCATGAGCATGTGATAGGCCCATTCTTGTTGCCCACCATGCTCTTGTAAGGTAGATGAACCTACGTCAAAGTAACTCACTGTAGCCTGCACAAACAGCGACAAATGCTGCGCAAATTGTACCGCATCGCCATCGAGCAACGCTTGCACCAGGCTGCTCGATGTGTTGTTGGGCACCTTGTTGAGCCAGCTGAGGGCAATGCGCTGAAACGCAATGCGCACCTCGCGATTGGGAATGCGCAACAGCGCCTTGCGACCCAACACCCCTGGGCGGGTTCGTACCGCTGTCACATACCCAGAGGTCAAGGCAACACTCCACAACGCCTCGCCCAAACTCTCCAGCTCCCGCAACGCTAAATTATCGGCCACGTCGCGCTCAATGCTCTGGCCAAGCAGCAAGCTCTCAATGGCATCTGCATCGGCTCGGTTTTGGCTGTTGATCAGCTGCTCAATCAGGCTCGTGCTGCCGGTGTTGATCCAATACTCCTTGGGGTGTTGCGTAGGGTTGGCCGCATAGCTCACCACAGACCATGGATTGTATATGGTAACAGGACGATCCTCTCCAAACAGATAGCCATCGTACCACTCAGAAACTGCTGCACATGTGTGCCGCAGTTGGCGTTGCTGCAGCAACTGTTGCACTTCGGGTTGGGTGAATCCAAAAAACTGTGCAAACGGATCGTCTAGCACGCCATACACCCCCAGATTGTTCAGATCCGAAAAGATGTCCTCTTTAGCCACGCGCAAAATCCCCGTGATGACGGCTTTGTGCAAAAACGCATCGTTGCCCTTGAGCGCCATGCCCAGCAAGCCACGAATAAATGTCACCATCTGATTGTAGTACGCATTTTTATCGCGAATGTTCTCCTTGTCTTGCCGCGACTGCATATAGGCTTTATGAATCGGTGTGTCGTATTCGTCCAAAAACAGCCACGGCGACTGCTTGTAGTGCAGCGTGAGCAGTTTGCACAGCAATTGCAGAGCCTGTTTCCAGTCGCTTTGCGTAGCTTCGTGGGGACTTAAAATGCGTGCCCACTGACGGCGTTCTTCATCACCAAACCCGGCCACCTCAAATTGCTTGCACTCAGGATGCCGATCAATCTCCTTGCTCAGCAAGCTACGCAGCTGTGTAAATGCCTCTTGCCAGACTGCAGCCTTCATATCTTTAAAGGTGAGAGCAATCACAGGATATTTGCCCCGATGCTGCATGGCTTGCTTATCTTGTGCAATGAGTAAGTTGGCAAACAAATCGGGTTCACGATGGCCTGTTTGAACCGCCGCTTTCACCCCAGAAGATGCTGCAGGGGCGGCATC
>JBCCES010000201.1:0-2649 GCA_039030115.1 Myxococcota bacterium | reverse complement strand
TTTTTTGCATAAAAAAAACTCTCCACTGACCGAGGCGGGCAGTGAAGAGTTTCCATGCATAACGTGATGGTTGTTTTATCGTTTGCTCTAGTGCAGGTAATGGTCTGTCACATCATGTACCTGCACATCATCCAGTAACGTGCCGTGTGTATTGCCGACTCCAAAATCGGAGAAGGTAATTTGTGTTTCGTGTTTACTTGCGTAGAAGATAACAGTCGCATATTGCAAAGCTCCTGTATCCGGCAAATTTTCTTGCGAAAACAGCATCTCTCCATCAGCTGTTACGTGTAGGGTTTGGTTGCCGTGGTTGCCTGGACGCGCTGCATAGGCGAAGGACAATTCGTATACTCGGCCAGGAGCAGTTGGAATTGTTTGTGACAGAGTAATGGTGGTAACACGGTCACCCGGTCCATGACAATCGGTATCGAGTTCGGCCAATTGAGCACCGTGGGCAGCTGGTAAAATCAACCCCGATTCTTGGATTTCAAGCATAGGCTCATGGTGACCACTACAGGCGTTGGGGTCGTTCCATGACACCATCCAGCCAGGAGTTTGCTGTGAGCTGAAGATGTCCCAAGATTTTGTCAATACAGGTTCCTCGAAAGATCCATTGACGATGTGATTGCCAGTCATCACAGGTCCCTCATCACTATTGTCAAGTGCGCATTTTTTCCCCAAACGTTTTGTCATATCAAGATTGAAGTCTGCATGACCTCGGGGGTGTAGTTGCATCCCTTCTTTGAGGGGTTGGGCTAAAACGGTTGGTGCGATCCAGGTGGAAGCGCCCAAATGTTTGTTTTTACCGTTGGCGCCTTTACCCATTTGGAAAGAGGGGCCTGTGCGCTCCAGTTTGATAGCCCCTCCCAAGTAATCTTTGAGACCCATCATCATGCCGTCAAGTTGTGTGTAATATCTCCATGTGACAGGCATAATAGGCCCATGAGGCGAGTAAACGTGGTCTTTGAGTTCCAGCTTGGGGCTGCCGTGTGGTTCTGGTTTCCATGCCGGCACAAATCCCTCTAGTTTGACATCTACACGGAATGCCTCTTTTTTGTTGTCATGATCTCGTAACATTCCAAACAGGCGTGCTGTTTTATCGGCAAATTGCACCAGCCGTCCGGAGTTGTTAAAGAGAAGCTTTGTACTGACCCCAGGCATCCACATGGCGTGTCCTCCTGAATGTTTTGCAACGAGGGGATCTTTTTCTGCTTTTTCAACTTCACGCCAGAAGCATTGCATTTCATCACGCAGCTGAACTCTGAGATCTCCTTCGCCAATTTTACCCGCTCTGGTAGTAACGAGAACCAGATCTTGAGGTTTTTTACGGATGATATAAGCGATTCGGCTATCTAACACAGCTTTTTTCTTACCTTTCATGGCGATTTTTGTTGTGCTGTCTCGATGGGTTCTGAGATCAATTAAAACACCTTTGTATTTGCCTAACCCAATGAGTTCACCGGTGAGTTTTGCATATTCTTGATAATCATCTGTATTTGCGATTAATTGTGTTGTTTTGATGTGCATATAAAATAATTTTTCTGGATCATCCTTGTCAACTAAGGTTCCCATGAGCAGTGCCATTCTCTTTCTTTGGATGAATTGTACATCTTCAGTTGGTTCCAGGTTTCGTATAAATCGGGAAAATTTAGCTGGGCCTGGATTTGTGGTTTTTGTCGCTACAAATGCCTTGCAGTCACACACAGCTGGAACCTTGGTTGGTGCAGCGTCGTCTGCCGGCTCTTCTGCCGCCTCATCGGATTCAGCATCGTCGTGGTGGATATTGATATTTTCAATGTTTATATGAATATCTATGTCATGTTTTTTGCCATGTTTCCCATGGTATTTTTTACCTCTCTTTTTGTGACCGTATGTTTTTTTATCAGGTTCTTTTACGCTATTTTCTGCAGCTAGCTCAGAGGCCTGGGTTTCGCCAAGCAAGGCCTTGTCCAAGCCGCAAGCTTGAAGGAATAAAATACAACCCGTAATGATTAAAAATCTCATGACACCCCCCTATTTTTTAAGTACATAAGTTTATATATTGTTAAAAATTTTTTTTGCAACATTATTTGGGTTAAATTTTGCTTTTCTACTCTTCTTTAATTAGAAAATTTGATATACTCCCCTGTTTTGCTCATTTGACAAAACATTCCTTTATGGAACTGCTGCAAACGTTTCTATTTTTTAGAGACTGGAAGATCCAGTAGGAGTTTTAGGAAGCAACCGCCTATTTATCTGGCGAATTGTTTTGTTTTCGAGCGAGATAGTCTCGGAAGCTCTGTTCTTGTTGGCGCTTAATATTGTCTTGCCATGCAAGCAAAGCAGACAAATCGGTATGAGGAATGCGGGGCGCCAGTTTACACAGCAGTTGTGCCGTTGCAACAGCGTCAGCTTCAGCACGGTGTGCACCTTGTAATGTAACCCCCCAACGTGCTGCAGCATCTACCAATTTTTTGCCGCGTTTGTAGCGATCAATTTCTCGGATAAACACGTAGGGGTCTACCCACGGTTTTTGCGGCAGAGACTTGCCGATCTGTTGCAACTCACTTTCTAGAAATCTTTTGTCAAAGTCGGCATTATAAGCCACGACAAAGTGAGCGTTTTGTATAGCTCGTATCAATTCATCGGCGTGATCACGGAACGCAGGTTGCC
>JBCCES010000200.1:0-2651 GCA_039030115.1 Myxococcota bacterium | reverse complement strand
GTTGCTACCAACATCATCGTCCCAATCTTCCGATCCCCAATGGCAAAATCCTTAAAACTATCCGTCTTACGCCCAAAATAAATACCGACGGCAAGCGTGGCGACCATGTAAATGCCTACAATGGCAAGATCTAACTGACTCATGTGAGAAACCTCCTGTGTTGTGAGAGACGAAGCACCACCCTATGTAAGGGCAAAACTCCAGTCAGTAACCTTATCTAACTTGTTTTATTGGAACTGTAGACAATAAAAATGTCAAGGCAAAAGCAGGACAATATTTGCTGTTATCTAATCGCCCCTTTCAACATTTTCGTACAGACGCAGCCTGCGAACAAACATGTGGCATAATACCACCGATACAATCGCAGGAGGTCCAAAGTGACTTCCAAACACTTCCAACACAAAACAGATAGCTGCCAGAGGCACTTCAATGACTGCTACCAAAGCAGAAGCGATACCCGCAACGATAAACAAATTCGCATTGGGGCCAGCATGCACTCCCATATATTCTAAAAACTGATAGACTGACGCGCCAGAAACCCCTCCCAAGAACATGGCTGGCACTAAAAGGCCTGCACTGCCGCCGGACATGAGGGTTAAACCGGTGGCTAACGTCTTGGCTACAACAAGTAAAGCAAGTACCCACCACACTTGCAACAAGGGGTTCCCTTCTCCAGATAACAATTCCTTTAAAGACTCCTCCCCAACGCCTAAAACATGCCTAGGCTCAATTCCCATCTGTGTCCACAGCAATAAAGCAATCACTCCTGCACCAAAAGCACCTGAAACAGGTCGATAAGGCAGTGGAATGGATTGCGCTATGTGACGCAATCGATGAAAAATCCAGCGCACCCCCAACCCTGCTGGAGCACTGATGAGTGTGGCCACAAGAGCGACTTGTGCATACTCTTGCAAACTATACATATGCTTGTGCTCCTGGATACGAAAGAGGGGTTGAAAAGCTAAAAAATGATTATTAAGTGCATATGCAACAATAGAAGCAAAAAAGGAGTAGATCAACAATCGATAGATCATGCGGTCGGCAAATAGCATCTCTGTTGTAAACAAAACGGCCATGAAAGGTGCATCGAGTAACGTAGTTACAGCTGCTGCAATTCCCGCCATTTGAAAAGATCGCAAGTCGTCTACACTCGTGTTACGAAACAGCTTAGAAACCCAACTTGCCAACTGTTCACCTATGGGCAGCACAGGCGCTTCTAACCCACCGCTTCCTCCTGTGCCTACCGTGAGAATGGTCATGATCATTCGCTGAATCCCTGCTTGGATTGTAGGTTTTTTGTAACGCTGCATTACAGTGTCCTCCGCCTCATATGCATTGTGAAAATCCATAAAAGCAGTGGCTACTCCATCGCCCTCACTGTTTTTCCAAGAAGAAAATTGCAACAGCAAACCACGTAACAATCCCCCAGCAACCATCACTCCTAAAAGAATCCACATGGCATGAGGTTTCTGGTGTACAACAGGTTCAAAAAGGTGATGTACACCTAACTCCACGCAAAAACGCGTGAAGCTGCAAAAACACCACACCATAGAGGTAATGACAAAGACAATGAAAAAGTTTCGAGCAAGGTGAGTCCAAGATTCTGTAATATGATGAGATCGATCTTGTGCAGCGTGCTTACGTTTAACGCCTGCGCTGGGTCCTCCTGAAGCCATAACATCCTCTCCTGCCAGAGCACAACTGGCGTATCAAAGAGAGAACCAATAAAAACAGCGAATTAATTCCCAGCACAGAAAATCAAAAGCGAGGCGTAGCCGCGCGCAAGCGGACCTGTAACTTGGCGTTTTGTCGATAAACACCTTGTGCCTGCCACATGCGCTCTTGTCGAGGCTCCAAGGGCACACTCTCAAAGGGCGTTTCATCCAACAAAGCACCTTGAGGCGAAAGAACCCACAACCCCACCTGCACCAATACAGACTTGCCCGTGCGGTTGTGCAACAACACCTGCACTGCCCCGGCATCGTGTTGTTCCACATTGACACTCAACACTTCGACTTCAGCGCATACGGTTCCTTCGTTACAGATGACTTCCACAGGAATTCCCTGCGCATTTTGTTTGACGGGCGTCGTCAAAGCCTGACCAATAGATGTTTGGGCATAACGCATCTTGGTGCAACCAAACAGTGTCACAGTGCAGGTCAACATCACAAAACAAACAGATAGCTGTTTCATACATGTTTTCATTGATACATCACCCCTACGGAACTCTGTTTTTTCGTCTCGTAGTCATCCATCCACATAATTTCAGTTGTCTCCGCATCGATCAGCTGAAAACTGTAAACAATATAGTCGCTCACACCTTCACGAGAAGCCTTCGACAGCGCGCGCATCTCTCCTTTGAGCACGTAGTCGGCCCCCAGCAAGGTGTTGCTGATGTTACCGGCATCGTACAAACCGGCACGTTTTTTGGCGCGCTCCTGCAACACATCCTGTTCACTGTCGCGAGCCACAAACCTCCACTTGCCCATTGTCCGATTGACCAACTCTTTGATGAGTTTGTTACGTAACACACCCGGATCCACACGAAACCGTGTCGGGTTGTGAATGGGCAACACATTGATGCGCGGCAACTGCTCGCCCGCAGCGACTTTTAACCCTGCAATGGCTCGTGCCATTCTATCTGCCATAGC
>JBCCES010000199.1:0-2669 GCA_039030115.1 Myxococcota bacterium | reverse complement strand
GCTTTATAGCCAACAACACGGCACATCGTTTTTAGCAGACGCAACCAGTTTTAAAGCAACGGAGAAGATCCCTCTGCTTGATTTTGTGGGTCAACTAAAACCGGACCAATTCGTATTGGTAAATTGGTCTGCTGTATTTGGCAAACAGGAGTCTTTAATGGACTGCACAGATGGCAAAGCAAGTTGTTTTGCCCTGCACCTAAATGGTCCTGCTAAATTCTTGGCTACAAAAATTGAGCAATGGCGCCTGCAGCAAAGCAAAGCTAAGTCAGGCAAGCTTGTTGTAATACAAAAAAACGAGAAATCGACAGGACACGTCTCTCAAAGTAGTGTTTCGGATAATCCTTCTGACGTACAGATCGTCAAGCAAAGGGGTAACGGTAAAATAGTCCGAGAGGTTCAGGTAGTGCGTGAGCAAATTGACAATGTTGATAATGAGATACAGCGGTTGCGTGATCAGCTGGTGGAAGAACCAAGGCATGGAGAAAGGCAAGAAGACAATGAAGAGGCTCTTCGTCGACAAAGGGAATTGGAGCAGCGATTAGCCGCTGCAGAATTAGAAAAGGAGAGGTTAAGAAAAGAAGAAGAAAGGCTGAAAAGAGAGAGGGAAGATCGAATTGTTAAAACAAAAGCAGCGATTTTGAATGCTCTTCCTGGGTGGGTTAAGACATTAAACGAAATTGCGGGACATATATATTCGGGTCCTTGGGCTTCACAACAAAAGACAGGCGTCAAAACGAGAATTAAAAATGAGATTGTGCCTATGTTGACTGCCCGCATGAATAGCGGTGATCCAGATAAGATTGAAAGTGGTTTGATAGAAGCATTAAGAGATTTTCTAGGGGATGCCTCGAATAAACTACAAGGCGAGAAAAAAGCAGGAGGCAAAACGGATCAGCTGCTAATAGATGTTAGTAAATATGTGGATTTTGATCGATGAATTTTATTTAAATAATGTAACGTGAATAGGGTAGAACAACCACAAAGTGTTGCTTATATATTTAAGATTTTTACCAAGTCATTGACTCTGAGAACAAAAAACGGTTGAATAGGGGTAGATGTGGCGAAGCGTGTGAGGAGAACAAATGAAGCCGGATATTCATCCTAAATATGAAAATGTAACCATCTCTTGTGTGTGCGGGGCTCAGTACGAAACACGTTCTACCAAGACATACAGTGTGGATGTGTGTGGTGCTTGTCATCCGTTTTTTACGGGCAAGGCACGATTTGTAGATACAGAAGGCCGCGTGGAGCGTTTTCGCAAAAGGTACCAACGTCAAGAGACGAAGTAACCATGCAGCAGATGGTTGCGCAGCAATTGCCGCAGGTTGGCTGGTGGGAGGTGGCTGTTCCACTGTTGGCGTTTGTGGCTGTGATTGTGCTGCCGTCTCTGTTTGCATTGTGGGTCATGTTTAAGGCATTGACGCAATCTGAACAGGCTCGCACAGGGGCGTAACAATTGTATGTCTTCTGCTTTAGATACCTTGCTGCAGCGCTACGAGTGGCTCACAACCCAATTGAGTCAACCTGAACAACCCTTGCAAAAACTACAGGAGTTGGGCAAAGAACACGCACAATTGCAACCCATTGTAAAGGCTCACGAGGCGTGGCAAGACGCTTTAACCCAGCAACAAAACAATCGGGTGTTGTTGCAAGATGCGGATCCAGAGATTCGTGCATTGGCCAAGCAGGAGTTGCAGCAATTAGATGCGCATGTTGAGGCGCTACACAAGCAACTTCAGTTGTTGTTGGTTCCTCAAGATCCCAACGATGACAAAAATACCCTTGTAGAAATTCGAGCAGGTGCGGGGGGAGATGAGGCAAGCCTTTTTGCAGGGGAACTCTTGCAGATGTACATCCGCTATGCTCAAACGTTGGGGTTGCGCTGTGAGTTGCTGAGCACATCAGAGGGGACTCAAGGCGGTTTTAAAGAGGTCGTTTTGGGTGTGAAGGGTGCGGGTGCCTACGGGTTCTTTAAATACGAAGCAGGCGTGCATCGGGTGCAGCGGGTTCCGCAAACCGAGACCCAAGGGCGTATTCATACATCTGCTTGCAGCGTGGTGGTTTTGCCTGAAGCGCAAGAAGTGGAGCTGAACATTCCTGAGACCGAATTGCGAGTGGATACGTTTCGTGCGGGTGGTGCAGGGGGTCAACATGTCAACAAAACAGATTCTGCTGTACGCATTACCCACTTGCCTACGGGGTTGGTAGCTTCTTGCCAAGATGAAAAAAGCCAATGGAAAAACAAAGCCAAGGCCATGACTGTGCTGCGTGCGCGCTTACTGCAAAAGAAACAGCGCGAGCAACAAGAGGAGCGAAGTCAACAGAGGCGGCACATGGTGGGAAGCGGTGATCGATCAGACAAAATTCGCACCTACAACTTTCCTCAAGATCGTTGTACTGACCACCGGGTTGGCTTGACTGTTCATCATCTCGACAAAATCTTTGCTGGGCAATTGCAGACTTTTCATCAGCGGTTGCAGGAGCATTTCCGCCAACTTGCTTTGGAAGAAAAGGCCAGTTGATTTATCTAGGCTGTTGTTGTGGCTGCTTACGTGCAAGCTGTAACCCTCTTTGTAGAGAAGCTCCTAGAAAAACAGGTTTGTCGCGTTGTTTTGTTGCAGACGGCCTATGACTGCATCCATCACAAGATGTGCGGTTTGTATAAG
>JBCCES010000198.1:0-2676 GCA_039030115.1 Myxococcota bacterium | reverse complement strand
TGCTGGGCGGCATTTTGTCTACTGCTTTTTGAGGCAACTTGTGACGTAGCCACTGTTGAGCAAAAGCATCGGCTGGGTGCGTTTGCACTATGGTGTCCATGAGACGGTGATCCTCTTTAGAAGATGCTGCACAAAAAGCCAATGCAGTGGGGCCTAGTCGCAATTCAAACAGGCGATTCCCCAATTGGGAGTCGATGTAGTATTCCTTTTTGGGCAGAGCCTGGGCAATGATTTGCATCTGTTTATCAGACAATCCCATGCGTTGGTAAAACTGTTGCATTTGGGGTTCTAACGCGGCTGGGTTGGGTAAAAAGATCTTGGTAGGGCACGACTCCAACAAAGCAGGAGCGATTTTGCTGTCCATGGCATCGGCCAAGCTTTGCGTTGCAAAAATGACATACACGTTCACTTTGCGCAAGACCTTGAGCCATTCACGAATCTTTTCTGCAAACAGAGGATGATCCAAAAACAGCCACGCTTCGTCCAGCACCAAAAGGGTAGGGGAGCCGTCAAACCGCTGCTGCAACCGATGAAACAGGTACGACAATGCAGGGGCAATTGTTTGAGGCTGCTGCATCAGGATTTCCATCTCAAAGGTTTGCCATGCCCCCGTGCGGAGGGTGTCTTTGGCAGCATCAAACAGTTGACCGTAAGGGCCCTGCAAACAAAACGGAAGAAGAGCATTGGTTAAAGAGGCGTTTTGCAACAAATTGGTGGCAATAGTGAGTGTGCGGTCGGTGGCTGGTCGTGTAGCCAAATTGCTCAACATCTCCCACAGCTCCTTTTTGCCTTCGCTACCTACTTGTACGTTTTGCGCCTGGCAAATGCCCATCAGCCACTGCAGTGCCCAACGCCGCTCTTGTGGTTTGTGAACACAAGAGAGGGGCTGAAAAGCAAGCTCTCCCTTGGCGCAGCCAGGTGTATGATATTGCCCGTTCACGGCCAATGTAGCTGCCCGTGCTGAACCCCCTTTATCAAAAAAGATCACCTGTGCCTTGTTGTAACGTAGCCACTGCATGGCCATAAAGGCTAACAAGGTGGACTTGCCAGCACCTGTAGGGCCCAAAATAAGCGTGTGTCCCACATCTCCCACAGCTGTACTCAATCGAAAGGGTGTCGATCCACTGGTTTGAGCCACAAAATGGGGTGGTCCTCGCAAGTGTTTGTTGCCTTCAGGACCACTCCACACAGCAGACAAAGGAAGTAAATGGACCAGATTTAACGAACTGACAATGGGGCGGCGTACATTGGCATACACATGACCAGGCAAACTACTCAACCAGGCTTCTGTACTGTTCAAGGTTTCTAAGTGCGTTGTAAACCCTTTGGTATTAATCATCGCTTCAATGGTGCCAATGCGTTCATCCGCTTGCTGGGGAGTGTTGCCCCAGGTGGTAACCGTCATGGTCAGGTGCCCAAAATTTGTCACATCGTCTTGCAGTTGTTGCAAGGCATGATCGGCATCTTGAGCTTTACGCAACGCATCGGTGTCACCCAACCCACTTTCTGTTTGGGTGGCAATTTCACTCACCATGCTGGAGAGACTTTTGCGTTTGGCATACCAACGCTTGCGGTATTTTTGAATTTCTGCCAGGGCTTCTTGTTGGCTAAACGCCATATAGCGCGACACCCAACGGTATTCACAAGCCAACTCATTCAGATGTGCCAAAATGCCTGCAAACGTGGAACCTGGAAATGAGCGTACAGTAACTGTGCGCAAAAACAGAGAACCCAAACGGGTTTCGAGACCATGTTGTAAATGTGCATCGGGCAAAAAAGCATCTAGGTACATGGGAGTCGAAGGCACAACAACCCGATGCGACTTAGGTGAAATGGTGCTATGCAAGTATGTTAACGTTTCTGCATCGTCCAATTCGTGCACATAGGGCAGCAGACATTTCAGCAGCTGCAAGGTCCGTTGAACCTGCTGCAAAAAGGTTTTTAGCTCTTCTCGGCCGCTGTGTTCCGACCCGTTTTGACCACCCAAAAACCAAGCAGAAAAGCGACCCTGTTGATGCGTAGGTGGTGCGTACACAAACGTTAAATAATAGTGACTGTCAAAATGTTGTCCTACATTCTCAAAATCTTGCTGTCGCTCTTTGTCTATTTGTTGACTTGCCCAGTTGGGCCATCGGTTTTTGGGGTAACTTGAACAGTGTCTGCGTCGTGCTTCTACAAACAGGCTCCAGCCCGATCCCAACCGTTTTAAGGCATTATTAACCTGAGCAGACATGGACGCCAATTGGTTTTCACTGCAACTTTGCATGTCGGGGCCACGAAATGCAACGGTTTTTTGCAACAGGCCATCTTTTTGCTCGACAACACCCGGAGCAACTAGTAGTGCCCAAGGCAAGTGGTTAGCCAAATGTTCTGGGTAATGTCGATACTCACGTAGGTTAAACATCCATTTATCAGCTTATCTATATATAATTAACAGATAAAACAGATGTTTTATTTCAGTTTTTTTACATTAATTTTTCTGTCTCTCTGTTGCCGAATAGGGAGGAGAAATTAATGAGATGCTTATTTGCTTATACGTCTTTAAGAAGATTTGTTGTGTTCGTGTTTTTTTTTGTTCATGTGGGATAAGTGTGCGGTAGTCCTTTTTATTGTTTTTGATCATAGTTCACAAAAAAAATAAAACACACAAAAAATCTTGTTGGCGTTTTTAATTGT
>JBCCES010000197.1:0-2683 GCA_039030115.1 Myxococcota bacterium | reverse complement strand
GGAATGGCCAAGAATTTATAATGGTTGATGGAGAGTATGTAAAAACACTTACAAGTTCCCGAAAAGCATATAAGAAAAATATCGAACTTTTCATAAGTAAACTACCAGGTCCCAAGACAAAATTCTATAGACTTGGGGGAGCAGCAACATACATCCCAAAAAGCATGTCTACAGCACAAAAAGGAGAACTTGACAAGCTAGAAACGCATTTAAAACGTATTAAACGTCCGCTCTAAATACATAGTGCAAGACAACATGCAACAAGCAGAAAAAACTACTTAAGCATGGTGTAGATATTAGTGTCTGCCTCGGCCGACGTTTGCCTGCCGCAAAAAACCGCTACACACCATGTGCGGCTTTGTCCCCTATGCTCGCGTGGAGGTGGTCACACGGACATGCGCACTTCACAAAAACAACAACCCCTACTCCATATAACAAACAGAATCAACCGGAAATTCCTCGGCAAGCTGCCAAACAGCAATTGCACCGCCTACATGTCGTGCAAATTGAGGCAGGACACAAAAAGCTGCTTGCTATCTACCTACGCAGTATGACAAATTGTCGCAGCTTCTCCCGCTTAATTTTTTACAGAGCGAACAAAAAATAGTAATAATGAAAAACAGCTAAGAAAAATTGTTGGGAGAACACATGGCATACTGGGCGAGCTCATTTACCGGCAAAACGTGGCAGGAGTTTCAACAATCAAAAGCAGCAGCGATGGGATTTCGCCAACACCACTACAAGCGCAGTCAACGCATGCGCAAAGGCGATCGCATTTTATGCTACATGGTGGGTGTCAAACGTTGGGTTGGGCTTCTTGAAGTGACTGGATCGGCCTATCAAGACGACAAAAAAATTTGGAGTGAGGAGCTGTTTCCCGTGCGGTTACCTGTGCAGCCTGTGGTGATGCTCACCGCCACAACGGGTCTGCCTATGGAGCAACTGCGAGGGCGTTTGACGTTTTTTGGCAAAGAGACACAACCAAGGCAATGGTCGGGCCATTTGCGTCAATCACCCATGCAGTACAAAGAGGAAGATGGGCGGATTATTGCTCAGGCGATTTGCCAAACCCATGCCAACCCGATTGAGCGCGAAGTCGATCCTCGTAAACTCAACCGTTTAGCCAAGCGTAAAAGCACAACAAGTCTATATAAGACAAAAATCAATACCGGCGAAGGGGAACGAGAGGCGGTGCTCGGTGTGCCAGAAAACGAAGAAGATGAGCAGCTGCAAGTGCCTTCTATCACCGCCGAAAGTACAGGCAGCGTTCGCTCCAACGAAACATTGCACACACAGATTCAATATCGTCTGCTGGAATTGGGTTCAAAAATGGGCTTGCAAGTATGGGCACCCAGAAATGACCGTGGCCGGTCGTGGAATGGCCAGCCCATTGCCCATATTGACGGGCTGTTACCCACGCTGCCCACAAGCTTTGACAGTTTAACCAACCGCATTGTGGAGAACATTGATGTCCTCTGGATGAGTCCACAAAATGCCATTGTCGCAGCCTTTGAGGTGGAGCACTCCACGGCAATCTATTCGGGCCTGCTTCGCATGTCGGATCTGCTCACCATGCAACCCAATATCGACATTAAGCTGTACATTGTTGCCCCAGGCGATCGCTTTGAAAAATTTAAACGCGAGCTGCCTCGCCCCACGTTTGCCTGCCGCAAAAGGCCGCTACACAGGATGTGTGGCTTTGTCCCCTACGCACGCTTGCAAGAGACTCTCAATCGCCACCACAACATGCTGGATTGCCTGAAGCCGGAGTTTCTCGATAAGATCACACAGTTTTATGATCCGGCAAAGGATATGCAGGGGTAATCCCATCTCTTTAAATCAGATGTGACATTGGATATGTCGGGCCAGACACTCGCTCAGTAAACAGACATGAAAGGCCTGTTTATTTGCCTCGAACGGGCCTTGGACACAACCAAAAAGCGGAATTTGCAAGCGCTGTTGGATGAGCGCCTTGTGCTATTTGAAGGGTTTGGCACATTGGCTGTAACGCCTGGTGTTTGCTACATTAAATGCCATGGAACGTTTTTTTAACACCGCTGGGCCGTTAAATCCAGCAAAGCATTACGTATTGGATCCACTCCAACGCTGGGACTTGCCCAAGGTATTGTCCCTGATCAACCAGGAAAAATACTTTTTGCTGCACGCGCCACGGCAAACCGGCAAAACCACCTGCTTGCATGCGTTGGCAAGCTATTTAAACAAGCAGGGTGATTTGCATTGTGTCTGCATCAGCACCGAAGGGGGGCAGGCAGCGCGGGAGGATGTTGGCGAGGGGATCCACTGTTTGTTGATGGAGCTGGCGACCAAAGCGCGGGTGATGTTGCATGACACGTTTGTTGAAGAGCATGCGCAGGAGTATTTGCGTAAGTACCGCCCTCTCAAAGCGCTGCAGCAGATATTGGTCGACTGGTGCGAGAACAGCAGCAAACCCGTTGTGATCCTTATGGATGAGATCGATGCTTTGGTGGGCGATACGCTCATTGCGGTGTTACGCCAGTTGCGAAGCGGTTATTGTGACCGCCGTTGGCTTGCTTTTCCGCAAAGCATTGTGCTGTGCGGCATGCGCCATCTGCGCGACTACCGCATGCAGTTAGGCCCCAAAGCGCAGGAGGTGTTTACTGAGGGCAGCCCCTTTAACATCAACTCCGAGTCGTTGCGCCTG